>DHWT01000018.1:33829-35099 GCA_002413325.1 Chitinophagaceae bacterium UBA5175
CAGGGTCAGATGGCGGATTCAACCCTGCTGCCTGTGAACAAAACAGGGGATTTTGACATCACAGGGGATGGAACTGCGGTGAACTGGAATAACGAAAAATGGCTGCCATTACCCAAAAGGAATGAACATGGGGAAGCTTATGAGACGAAGATGAAAATTCTTTATTCCGACTCCGGTATCTATTGCCTGTATTACTGCCAGGACAATAAACTGACTTCAACACTGCGGGAAGATTTTACAGACCTGTTTAACGAAGATGTAGTGGAAGCATTTTTCTGGACTGATGATACGATACCCTTGTATTTTGAATATGAACTTTCTCCCTGCAATTATGAATTGCCCATACTTGTGCCCAATATCAGGGGGAATTTCCTGGGATGGCGGCCCTGGCACTATGAGGGAAACCGAAAAACCAGACATGCTACGCATGTATTCAGAAATAACGGTAAGGTCCTTGCCTGGACAGCGGAATTTTTTATTCCCTATCACCTGCTGAAGCCCCTGACAAAAGTACCTCCTTCAGCAGGTACCCGCTGGCGGGCAAATTTTTACCGGATCGATTATGATAACAGGGAATCGTACTGGTCCTGGCAAAGCACAAGAATCAACTTTCACGATTATGAACGGTTCGGCACGCTTTTATTCCAATGATCCGGAATTAAACCGGATCAGTCGCTGTTTGATTTCAGGCCATTCTTCTTCCAATATGGAATAACGGGCGGAATCCCTTGGAATAAAGTCAACCGCCATCCGGTGGGCCCGGAGAATACCTTCCGGTTTCCCGCCAATCCGCTCTATTGCCCTTCGGGACCTTTCATTCCGTACGTCAGCATGAAAACAGACCCTGAGTACCTGCCATATTTCGAATGCATAGGTAAGCAAAAGCAGTTTGGCTTCGGTATTCGCACCGGTACGGATGGCAGTCTGGTTTAGCCAGGAATAGCCGATTTCACAGGCGTCCGGCTGATTCCTGCCATGGCGGGGATGCCCTTCCGGCCACGACCATCTTTCCAGATTCCAGAAGCGGGTGGATCCGATAACCGTTTCGTCACGGAGTCGTATAATGGCAAAGGGCAATGCCGATCGGTCTTTGCGTAACCGGACTGCCGCCTGAATATATTTTTGAACCTCCTCCCTGCCTTGTGGAACCGGGCTCCACCGATAGAGGGATGATTCGGTTACTGAAGCATTCATTAATCCTTCCAGGTGATTCATATCCATCGGTTCCAGGCGTATATGAATTCCTTTTAGAACCGGGTCATCCGGTTGG
>DHWT01000269.1 GCA_002413325.1 Chitinophagaceae bacterium UBA5175
ATCGGCACCCTCAGCAAACAGGCTGCAGCGGCGGGTTACGAAGTATTCATGGTAACGCCGGATAAGGACTATGGTCAGCTGGTTACCGAACAGGTGAAAATTTATAAACCCGGATACCAGGGTGGTACCGTCGAGATCATCGGGCCCCATGAAGTACTGGAAAAATGGAATATCAAAAGCATCCCGCAGGTGATTGATATACTCGGACTCATGGGAGATTCCGTT
Organism: Chitinophagaceae bacterium UBA5175; assembly: GCA_002413325.1. Classification (GTDB taxonomy): domain Bacteria; phylum Bacteroidota; class Bacteroidia; order Chitinophagales; family Chitinophagaceae; genus Puia. The sequence continues at coordinate 226 of DHWT01000269.1, forward strand.
GATAATATTCCAGGGATCCCGGGAATCGGTGAAAAAACAGCCGCCAAATTACTGGCTGAATATGAAAGCCTGGAAAATGTTATAGCGAATGCAGATAAAATCAAAGGAGCCGTAGGAGAAAAGGTAAAAGCCGGAAAAGAACTGGCGATCATGAGTAAGAAACTGGCTACCATTATCACGAACGTGCCTGTGCAGTTCCACGAAGAAGACTTCAGACTGAAGGAATGGAACAAAGAGGCACTCCGCGAAATTTTTTCGGATCTTGAATTCAGAACGGTTGCAAAAAGGATTCTCGGCGAAGATTTATCCGGACCGACTGGCCAGAAACCCGTACCGGAAGGCGTTCAGCAGGACCTGTTCGGAAATGCAGTCATTGCCCCGGCAGGAAAGGATACCGAAGAACCCGAAACAGCACCCGTGCATGCAGAAAGAAATATCAACAATACCGTTCACCTGTATGGCTGCGCGGATACGGCAGAAAAAAGGATGTCCCTGATTACCGGCCTGCTGGGACAAAAGGAGGTTTCATTCGACACGGAAACCACGGGCATAGATGCGAACAATGCCGATCTCGTGGGACTTAGTTTCTCATGGAAGCCCGGCGAAGCCTGGTATGTGCCTGTTCCTGCAGACAGGGATCAAACCCTTCATATTCTGTCAGAATTTCTGCCCCTGTTCGGAAACCCCGATCGTTTGTGGATCGGACAGAATATAAAATATGACCTGCTGGTTTTGAAATGGTATGGAATCGAAATCAAAGGAAAAATCTTTGATACCATGCTGGCGCATTATGTGATTGATCCGGAAGGGAAAAGAGGCATGGACCTGTTAAGTGCCCAATACCTCGGATATGAGCCGGTTCCAATCGAAGACCTGATTGGGAAAAAAGGTAAAAGCCAGGGTAATATGCGGGATGTGGCGCTGGAAAAAATCACCGAATATGCCGCTGAAGATGCGGACATCACCCTGCAGTTAAAAAATAAATTTCAGCCCCTGCTGGATGCGAAATCCGTGCGTAGAGTATTTGAAGAAGTGGAAAACCCGCTCGTGAACGTACTGGCGGATATGGAGTATGAAGGGATCCGCGTGGATATGGATTTCCTGAAAGAATATTCAAAAGAACTCGAAAAGGAAGCTGCACAGGCTGAAGCCAATGTGTACCGGGAAGCCGGTGTCCGTTTCAACCTTTCATCCCCCAAGCAGCTGGGTGAAGTATTATTTGACAAACTCAAACTCGATCCGAAAGCCAAAAAAACCAAAACGGGACAATATGCGACGGGGGAAGATGTGCTGCTGAAACTCGCCCATCAGAGTAAAATCGTGGATGATATACTGGCATACCGCGAGCTGACCAAATTGAAGTCCACCTATGTGGATGCGCTACCGGCCATCATCAACCGAAAATCGGGCCGGGTGCATACCAGTTATGCGCAGGCGGTGGCCGTCACCGGGCGACTGTCCAGCAATAACCCCAACCTGCAGAATATTCCGGTCCGGACGGAAAGGGGCCGTGAGATCCGAAAGGCCTTTGTACCCCGCGATGAAAACCATGTCCTGGTTTCAGCCGATTACTCGCAGATCGAACTTCGCATCGTGGCAGCCATCAGCGGAGATCCGAATATGTGCCTTGCTTTTAAAGAGAAGAAAGATATCCATACCGCCACGGCGGCAAAGGTTTTCGGGGTGGAAGAAAAAGAGGTGACCAAAGAAATGCGCTACCGGGCCAAGAGTGTGAATTTTGGTATCATCTACGGCCAGGGTGCCTTCGGCCTTGCAGACAACCTCGGCATCTCAAGAACTGAAGCCAAAGAGATCATTGACAACTATAAAAAACAGTTCGTCAATATCCAGAAATACATGGACGATACCATTCAGTTTGCCCGTGAAAACGGTTATGTGCAAACCCTGATGGGCCGCAAACGCTGGTTACGGGATATCAATTCGGGTAATTTTACCGTGCGTGGGTTTGCCGAAAGAAATGCCATCAATTCGCCGATCCAGGGAACCGCTGCCGATATGATCAAACTGGCGATGATCAAAATTCATGAAACCTTCAGGAAGAACCGGTTTAAATCAAAAATGTTACTTCAGGTGCATGATGAACTGGTCTTTGATGCCCATATCCTGGAAGTGGAGACCATCAAGCCCATCATTATTGAATGCATGCAGTCGGCCCTGCTCTTACCTAACGATGTTCCGGCCGAAGCGGAAATCGGATCCGGGCTCAACTGGCTGGAAGCGCATTGATTGGGTTGACGGTTGACGGTTGACGGTTGATGGTTGACGGTTGGCAGGTAATCGCGTTAGGCTTTGAGCCTTAGGCCTTAATTAACATTTCCTTTTACCAGATACAATAAACTTTGGGGGTATATATAAGTCTCAATTCAAAAAGCGTTAAGCTCTGGTACCGGGCCCTGCCCCCTGCCCTGGCTTTCAGCCTACTAAACACTAGCATATGAAAAAGATTACATTACATTTTATACTCCTTTCGGCCAGCCTGCTGACTTTTGGCTTCAGCCGGGCTTCCGATGACTGGCCAAAATTGATCCATTCCGAAAATGGCGCCGAGATCAAAGTATACCAGCCTGAACCTGAATCATTTAAGGGGAATACCCTGATGTTCCGGTCAGCTATTTCCATATTGTCGAAGGGCAGCAATAACCCGGTTTTCGGAGCCTTCTGGGGCACTTCCAAGGTGCAGACCGACCGGGACAACCGGACCCTGGCAATCCTGGATCTGGATGTTACGTCCATCCGGATTCCGGCTATAGAAGGTCAGGATACGATCGATTATATAGATGCTTCCCTGGAATCTGATTTCCCGAAAGCAGCTGGTGTCCTTTCCCTGGATGAAATCGTCGCCACCCTGAACCAGAATCAACAGGAAACCAAACTTTCCCAGGGCATTTCCAATAATCCGCCCAAAGTGATATTTGTGACCCAGCCATCCATGCTGGTGCTGATAGACGGGCAGCCAAAAATGCAATACAATGCGGATATCAAACTGGATATGGTCATCAATACGCCGTTTACCATTCTGAAAAATAAGGACGGCCGGTTTTACCTCTATGGTGCAAAACGCTGGTATGTATCCAATTCGGCTACGGGTCCCTTCGATTATACCAATGGGCAGGTACCGGATAATATCCACCAGGCAGAACAGGTAATCATCAGCAAATCACAAAACAACAATTCAGATACTAAAACAACTAAAGATCCCAGCTCCGATGTGATTCCGAACATCATTGTGAGTACGGTTCCCGCCGAACTGATTCAATCCAGGGGTGAACCGAGTTTTACTCCGATTGATGGTACAACCCTGCTTTATGTAAGCAATTCGGACAATGATATTTTTATGGATGAAAACAGCCAGCAGTATTTCGTCCTCATATCCGGCAGATGGTACCAGACCAGGAACCTCAATAGTGATAACTGGAAATATATTCCTGCAGATCAGCTCCCGGGAGATTTTGCAAGGATTCCTCCCGGTTCAGCCAAAGACAATGTACTGGCCAGCGTGGCAGGAACGGATGCGGCCCGCGATGCGGTAATGGATGCACAAATTCCGCAAACAGCGAAAGTGGATCGTAATACCGCCACAACCACGGTTACCTATGACGGCCGGCCCAAGTTTACCGATATTGACGGAACCAATCTGCAATACGCGGTAAATACTTCTGCCACCGTTCTGCGCAATGGGGGGGATGGCCGGTTTTATGTGGTGGATAACGGTGTATGGTTTGTTTCTGATAACGCTACCGGACCCTGGGTTGTGAGTACGGTACGTCCTGTGGACGTCGACCTGATCCCCCCGAGTTACCCGGTGTATAATGCGAAATATGTAAATATATATGACGTGGATCCGGATTATGTTTATATGGGTTATACCCCCGGATACCTGAATAGCTATATTTACGGACCCACCGTTGTTTACGGTACCGGGTACTATTATCAGCCCTGGTTTGGGGATTATTATTACCCGAGGCCCTGGTCATGGGGATTCAATTTTGGATATACCCCTTATTTCGGCTGGGGTTTTGGATGGGGTTATAGCCCGGGCTGGTTCAGTATGGGCTTTGGCTATGGGTACGGCGGATATGGTTATGGGTATGGTTATGGATATGGGTATGGATACGGGGGTTGTGGCTGGTGGGGACCTTCATTTTATCATCCGGCATGCTGGGGTGGTGGAGGAGGATGGTATGGCGGTTCCAGGCCCTATGGATTATACGGTAACAACTTCTATGCAAATAACTATGTTCATGTAAACTATGCGAACAATGTGTACAGAAGCCGGGGCGGTGTATCCAGCCAGAGTTATTACCGCGCCGGTGGCATCGCTAACCGCACGATGAATTACAACCGTCCTTCCATTTCCCACGGTACGGGGGGCAACTATAACCCCAGGCCGGGCAATGTAGGCGGAAGAACCGGAAACAACAATGCAGCCTATAACAACCGTCCCGGTAATTATGGAAATTCCGGAAACCGGTCGGGCGGTGGATATAATTCATTCAACAACCGTTATAACCGGCCTTCCATCTATTCAGACCGCCAGGGAAATGTTTACCAGCGGCCGCAGTCCAACAGTAACTGGCAGCAAAGGCAGAACCGTGCCTGGTCGCCTGTGAGTAACTCGAGACCAGAGATTCAGAACCTGGAACGCCAGCAGATGAATCGCAGCCGGGGTGAAATGCGCTCACAGAATTTTCAAAGAATACCTTCCAGTCCTTCAATGGGTGGCTTCAGGCCTTCCGGTGGTGGCGGTGGCGGATTCAGACCTTCCGGCGGCGGTGGTGGCGG
>DHWT01000210.1:0-3100 GCA_002413325.1 Chitinophagaceae bacterium UBA5175
TCCCCGAAATTCGGAACTACCGGCGCGAGCAGGGCTTTGTCAATTCCGTAGAAATCCAGCAGCGCGGTGGCAATACCGTTTTCTTTATAATCCCAGAAAATGCCTTCAGATAATCCGGAAACGGTTGTAACCGCTTCACCGGTCATTTTTAAAGCGATATAATCGCCGGGCAACAAGATGCGAACCGTTTTTGCAAAAATATCCGGTTCATTTTCCTTTACCCATTTCAGTTTGGATGCTGTGAAATTGCCCGGGGCATTTAAAAAATGTTCCAGGCAAAATCCATGACCGAGACCGTCAAAGGCTTCGGAACCATACCGTACGGCGCGGCTGTCGCACCATATGATCGCAGGGCGCAGCGGAAGATTGTCTTTGTCCAGGCAAACCAGCCCATGCATCTGGTAAGAAATGCCGATGGCACCGATTTCGTTTTTATCAAAAGGGAATTTCTGATGCAGGCGTTTCGTGGCCTGTACCAGTTCCTGCCACCAGTGGTCGGGGTCCTGCTCGGCAAATCCGGGGCGGGGAGCATGAATTTTCATTTCAGATGCCGGTGAAAAAGCGGCTGCCACCGGCTTTCCGCTATCTGCCTCGAGCAGGGCGGCTTTCACGGAAGATGAACCCAGGTCGTATCCCAGAAAATATTTCACAGGCAAAAAATGAGGATTGCAAGATAGCCGATAAAAATTATTCTCATTGGGGTTTATTGAACCTTGCGAACGATTACTTTTGGAATAAAAGTACGCCCTATGCTGGAGTCAAAACATCAGCCCCTGGCACCTGCGCATGTGTTCCGCAGGCGCATTATCAAAAGTTTCCTTTTTGGGATGGCCGTCATGATTGTTTGCCTGATGCTTGGGGTGACGGGGTATCATTATACTGACGGGATTTCCTGGCTGGATTCCCTGCATAATGCCAGCATGATTTTGAGCGGTATGGGCCCGGTAGTGGAGATCAAGTCAACGGCAGGTAAACTGTTTTCGTCTTTTTATGCCTTGTTCAGCGGGGTGATCTTTATCACCAATATCGGCATCACCCTGGCCCCGGCCATCCACCGTTTTTTTCACAGATTACACGTACAGCCGCCTAATGAAAGATCTTAAAATAATTACCTGATTTTTTTAAACACGATCTGCTCGTCTTCCTTTTTCACCACGTAGGCAAAGAAGTCGCGGAGGGTGGAATATTCTTCCACCGGGAAAAAAGCTTTATTAAGTTTCAGGTGGACCCGCATCTGCAGGTTGGATTCCCCTTTCTGAATCAGGTATTCAAAAAGGCCTTCGCTTCCATTATAATTTACCCGGACCGACTTCGGCATCTCATCCACCTGGTATCCTGCAGGTATGTCCATATTCAGCAGATAAGTCTCGTCAATCAGGTAAGGTATTTCAACAGGGTAACGCCTTTCCATGGATTTAAAAGGATTGGTTTTATAGTTCTCACCCTGCATGGGGTCAAAATAAAGCACATCTGCTGACGAAGGGCTTTTCATGTCAAAATCGTAATGGACCGTTACAGGAAAATCGATTTTATTAAGTGAATCGATCCCGAAATTTTCCACCACTTTATCAGATCCTTCCCCGGTCTGTATTTTTTTCTCATAATCCTTTTCCGAAGAATTCCTGATTTCCTGACGGATATTGAAGGATTCACTTTTCCCCAATACCGCTTTAAAGCTACCCGAGGGTATTCCTTTTTCGTCATTCATAATCATAACACTGGTAACACTGGTTTCACGAATGGAATCCGCGGAAAAATTAACAGCCTGGGGATTTTCCTCGTTGATAATATGTCCCCAGCCGTTATAACAACTCACGGGCAATTGTCCAAACCCGTTAAAAGGCTGGCTGGCATCCAGGGTAACCATTTTATTTCCCGGGTAGGCAACACAAATCACATAGTTATACTCATTGATCAGGGGATAACTGGTGTTGGCTACTCCGTGGTCCCGGGTGCTCAGGATCATCGGATCGGCTTTTATTCCAGCCTTTCTCAGCATGGCGGTCAGCAGCAGATTGATCTCCGCCACATTCCCCTCTTTCTTTTTGAAAACATCTTTTAGAGAACTAAGGGCCCAGATACCTTCCTTTGCGTAACCCTCTTTCCCGACTGTATTGAAATTATCACGCAGATAATTATAGATATTTCTGACTTTTTCCTCATCTGTATTTGAACCCTGGATCACTCCGTTCAGCACGTCAGTCATCCACATATTTTCATGGTTCAGCGCCAGTCCGAAGTTTTCGTCTTCCATCAGTGTCTTGGATGTGGCACTCCATGTATTCAGGTGATCATGCCGGTCCGATTCTTTTGACCACTGAAAATAATTCAGCTGAAATGCCACCCGTGAATTATAGTTTTCCAGTGTGGTCGTATACGGCTCCTCATGTAAGGACGGAACATTTTTCTTAACCCACCGCTGCTGAGCTGAAGTTCCCGATACATTGTACATATTCGTATTCGAAGCACCCGTTTCTTCCTGGATGGAAAAGTTGGAATAAATGCCCTTTGTTGTATTGATATCAAAATGCTGGTCACCCTGCTGAAGCATTACGTAATGAAACGGAGGCGGGATGGTTACTTCATATTCACTCCACAAACAGGGATATTCTCCCTGGAATTCCCATGGTTGCAATAAAAAATCAAAGGGAGACTTTACGGTATACTCCAGGTCAAAAATGGATCCCGCTTTCAGTGCCGGCAGGGCAAACTTCCTGTGATCATAATTATTATTGAACTTTTCGTTATATACGGATTTTTCATCGAGTTTGGTCTCGGTAATCACGCCGTTTTCCAGGTTGAAAGTGGACCCTTTCAAAGAAGTCAGTTTTTCAGCGTTCCCATCCTTATCATGATACAGCGAGATCTGCCGGCTCCCTATATCAAATCCGTTCTTATTATTAATTTTTACCCGGATAAACCGGGTGAAAACAAGTGTAAAAAAACCTTTGTTATTACCCACGAAACTGGTATTGCCGATATCCGCAATGATCAGGGCATTGGCCCCGGAATCAAATTTCTCTGCAGACAGGCTGAAATCATCAGCCGTTATTTTTCCGAATTTATAATCTGATTTTTCCTGCGCCTGCGCACCGGTCAG
>DHWT01000210.1:3407-4202 GCA_002413325.1 Chitinophagaceae bacterium UBA5175
GGGTTTGGGTTAATTCTTTTTTACCAGTACAATGCTCGTATGATCCGCATCATACATATCATTATAAAATTTAACAACATCTGTGTAATCTTTTGCCGGGAAACGGCCGCTGTATTGTTCCAGGGAACGGTAATACAGGATCTGATCGCCCTGGATCACGGTCCTGTTCAGGTATTTACCGAATTTACTTTTAAGCTCCAGGTCCGTAGATTGGGACTCCATTTCATAGCCTGCGGGAATAGTAATCCGGATGGTATCGGTATACCGGTATTCATTCTTTAATTCCACATCAAGCCGTCGGTTTTTATCCTCGGCCAGTTTCCTGCTCGACCGGGTAAGGACATCGGGATCGATAAAAATTCTTTTCCCTGTCACCTGCGCATAATTGTTCACGGAAATCTGCAACGATTCATGAATATCGGGAAGCCTCCCGGAATCATCTTCTTTATAACTAAATGCAAGCACTTCATAAGTAGGCAGGTTAAATTCCGATTTCAGACGGTTTAACTGGTCGTCCCTGGAGCCGTGATGAATTACCGATTCTATTTCATCCTGGCAAATCGCCTGATAAGAGGTATTACATTCCAGTTTCAGATTACCTTCAACATCCAGAATAGCTTTTATATTCCTTGCCTGTACATTATCTGCGAGCAGGTAGGCAGGTGTATGCACCAGGCTGCCTCCGTTATCATCAATTAATAATCCATAACGGTTTGCCGTGAATTCACTCAGATAACCCGCTGGCAAAGACTGGCTGGTACATTCCAGCCAGATGGTATCCTTACCCAGCGGAAC
>DHWT01000075.1 GCA_002413325.1 Chitinophagaceae bacterium UBA5175
TATCATTGCGCACCCCCTCGGTATTAGGGATCTCCTTACTGGTATCGCCCACATAGAGTCCTTCGTAAATGCAATGGCCCAGATGCTCGGCAAAATGTCCGTAAATATTTTTACTGATAACGATTTTAGAATCGGGTATATGAAGATCAACCGTTGCCTCCTGGCCATAAAGGCAAGCGGAAGTCAGGATAAAACAGGCATACAGCATGACATGATTTTTTTTCATCAGACGGGTGAATAAGATTTATAATCTTGTTTATTTAAAGATGGTGCCATTTCCAGGGAATAGCAGATCAGGCATGTATACAGCGTTGCTATTTGGCATGATCTGCATTTAAAGATGAGAAATAAATATACTTATTTTAAGTCTAAAGCCTGAAGGCCCGTGCTTTTGATTGAAAGATGACCATTGGCCGTTTATGAACCATGGGTTATGGGTTTTGAATTATAATTTTCACCTTCCCACATTTGCTTTCGGCTTTGGGCCTTACGTCTATTAAACCTTAAATTGCGCTTTATGAATGTTCAGATAGAAGCCGGCTGGAAAAAAGTTTTGGAACCCGAATTCACCAAGCCCTATTTTTTACAGATCGTTCATTTTCTGAAGACCGAAAAAAATATCGGAAAAATCATTTATCCGCCGGGCAGTCTGATTTTTAATGCCTTTGACATGAGCCCCTTTGAAAAAACAAAACTGGTTCTGCTCGGGCAGGACCCCTATCATGGTCCGGGTCAGGCACACGGGCTGAGCTTTTCAGTACCTGACGGCGTGCGGCCGCCCCCCTCGCTCCAGAATATTTTTAAGGAACTCCAATCCGATATCGGGCTGGCGGTCCCGGCCACCGGCAACCTGGCTCCCTGGGCCAGGCAGGGTGTTCTTCTCCTTAACGCATACCTGACAGTGGAAGCAAAATTGCCGATGAGTCATTCCCAGATCGGGTGGGGCGTTTTCACAGATATGGTGATCCGGAAACTCTCTGATCTCAAAAAAAACATGGTGTTTTTGCTCTGGGGAAAATTTGCGCAGGAAAAACAGGTCTTAATAGATGAAACCAAACACCTGGTTCTGAAAGCAGCCCACCCCTCACCTTTTTCGGCAGATAAGGGGTTTTTCGGATGCAGGCATTTTTCAAAAACCAACGAATACCTGGTGAAAAACGGGATTGACCCGGTGGACTGGAAGCTCTAACCTAAAAAAAATCAGCGTGCAAACCTTTAAAAATATTTTCGGGAGAATCTGGGCGGTTTGGGGTGCATTGATATTTATCGTTACCATGGTGATTTTCCTGATCCCCTTTTTCCTGTTCGTTTATTTTCAGAAAGAGCCCCAAAAAACGAACAGGTTTATCCGGTATTCGAGGGTCTGGATGGACATTTATCTGGCATTGATCGGCTGCCCGCTGAAAATTCAGGGGAAGGAATATTTTAAAAAAGGGGAAACCTATATTGTGGTTTGCAACCACAATGCCCTCATCGATGTGCCAGTTTCCTCTCCCGGGATCCCGGGCGGAAATAAAACCATTGCAAAGGCAGAGATGGCTAAAATTCCACTATTTGGGCTGATTTATAAAACCGGCAGTATTCTGGTAGACCGGAAGGATGAAAAAAGCAGACGAGAAAGTTTTATCAAAATGCGGGAGGTGCTGGATATGGGCCTGCACATGTGTATCTACCCCGAAGGAACACGAAACACTTCATCTGAACCCATCAAACCCTTTCACGACGGGGCGTTCCGGCTTGCAGTCAGCAGCGGAAAACCCATCATCCCCATGGTCATATTCAACAGCCGGAAAGCCAATCCGCCCGACAAAGGCTTTTTTCTTCTTCCGGTGAAACTCCGTATGCATTTTTTGCCGGTAGTGGAAGTTCATTCCGAAGAAACCGTGGAACATCTGAAAGGCAGGGTATTCGAACAAATGAAAAATTATATAGTAGCACATCAATAAAAGGTCCGGGAACGGTTGATATGCAGGTCCCGCAAAATACTTGCTTTTGGATTGATGGTTATATTGAAGGAACGCCATACCCCGACAGGCGTAATGTTAATGGCGAGCTGCCAGCAGTGCATGTCCCGTGAAAGAAAGGTAGTCAGGCTCTGCAGCTTCAGATTCTCCACATCGTAAAAGCAATTGAATCCCATTTTCCATTTTTCAGTCAGGTTAAAATCCCCGTTCAGGATCAGGGAGGAATTGAGCTGGGTCTCAAATTTGTTAACCACGAACGAATTGCTGAAACTGAGCGCATAGGAAATATTGACCGACCAGGATATATTGAAATCCACGAATTCACCCGGATTTTGCCGGATATAATCCAATTGCGCCTGTTGTTCATCCAGGGTCATCGGCATCTGGTTATCTGCCAGGTATTTTTTCTGATCCTCCGCTTTCTTGGGATCCTTGGGTTTACTCTTAAAAGCGGTGGATACGGAAATATTCCCGCCAACAATCCGACCGAGTTTAAAACCATTCCCCTGCCAGGCATACTTATTAATGGGAATTCCCAGTGAATCGGTCTGGTATGGGTTCAGGGATGTAGTGGCCGAGATATTTATCTGCTTAAACAGGGTACTTCTCAGGTAGAAATAAATGGGACTCAGCTTGAAAGAATCTGCCAGGTAATTAAAACTTCCGTTAAAACCAAACCCATCAATCAGTTTTACTTTTTCGGAGGCCCCGGCACTCGTGTCCGTTTTCGATTTGACCTTCATTTCAATATTGTTATCAATGCCAAAACCAATTCCTCCGAAGGTTCCCGGGGAAAAAGCGTCGTATACATTACCCGCATACAGGTCCTTGTTTTCGTAACGGCCCGATTGGGTTATCTGCACATTTTTATAGTAACTGGTTGACAGGTCGGGAGAATAGGAAAAGCTGATGGTCGGCCGCACCGTATGTCGAATGCCGAGGATCCGGCTGTTTTTTCCGAAATGCTGGAAGGTTCCGTAAATCGCCGTACTTAAACCCAGAGAAAAGGCTACGGAATTGGCGAGATAGATCCCTTTCTGGGAAGATGTGTCAACCTTTTTGGTGGCAGTGTCCCAGTTATAATCATACTTGGTATTGAATACCCTGTTTTGATAACTGACCCCGGGCGTAATTTGCAAAAAACCAAGCTGGGGCAGGGCCAGGGTGATCGGAATATTATTTTGTGCCCCGTATTTAAATGTATCCAGCAGGTGTTTGAAACTGAACATGGAATCGTAGAAGCTGGTAAATCCGGTAATATTGGAATTCAGTCCAATGCCCAGTTTCTGGTACCATTTGGGTGTTCCGACAAGATCCTTTGGCGCAAACGGGTAAATCGTGATTGCTGTGAACCCGATGGACGGCGCATTGATATTGACCAGTCCGTTTAAATTATTCTGATTATGGTTCGCATTGACGGTCAGATTGTATTTACCATCACTAAAGGTTTTTGAGAAGGCGATGGATGAATTGATCGAATTGTTATAAACAGCCGTCGGGCTCGTGA
>DHWT01000296.1:0-11000 GCA_002413325.1 Chitinophagaceae bacterium UBA5175
CCCTCCTGCCCGTGGTGCTGATCGGAACAGCCACCATTCTTCGTTTAGTCATGCCCGTGGATTCTATCCCCGTAAAAATTTTTACCGTGCTGGGAGACGCATCCATCGCGCTCCTGCTTACACTGGCTTATGCTGTTTATGCCCTGGTTCTTAAAAGAGGAAAAAAAATGGAAACCTGCATGATCTCCATGACAGAAGCCGTAAAAGACATTTCCCTGATCCTGCTCATCATTGCGGGGGCTGGCGCCCTGAAACAAGTACTCACGGAAAGTGGTACGGCTGCGCAACTAACCCGGCTGATGCAGGGATTACACCTGCATCCCCTGTTTGCGGCCTGGTTCATTGCTGCCTTTATCCGTGTTTGCCTGGGGTCGGCAACGGTAGCAGGACTCACTGCTGCGGGTATGATCGCGCCCATGCTGGCCGGATCCGGTATCAGCCCCAGCCTATTCGTGCTGGCAACAGGCGCCGGCAGCCTGATGTTTTCCCATGTAAACGATTCCGGATTCTGGTTATTCAAGGAATATTTCAATTTGACCGTTAAGGAGACACTGAAGACCTGGAGTGTGATGGAATCCATCATATCGGTCGTCGGAATGCTGATGGTCGCGCTTATTTATTTTATCACCAGCCATTAAATTTTATTTATGTCAGCCGAAGAAAATTTTAAAAAACTGCAACTGGAACTACCGCCTGCCCCCACACCCATCGGGGTATATATCCCTTTTCTGGCCGATGGTAAACATGGTTATGTTTCCGGTCATGGCCCGCTGTTACCTGATAAAACCCTGATCCGCGGCCGTATCGGGGAAGATATGGATTCCGAACAGGGAAAGCTTGCTGCGCGTCAGGTGGGACTGGCCATTCTCGCCACTTTAAAACATCACCTGGGCAGTCTCGATCAGGTCAAACGTGTGATCAAAGTGCTGGGCATGGTGAATGCCCATCCTTCTTTCGAAAAACATCCCTATATCATTAACGGATGCAGCGAACTGTTTGCACAGGTCTGGGGTATTGAAAATGGTATTGGGGTCAGAAGCGCCGTGGGTATGGCCACCCTGCCGGATAATATCCCGGTGGAAATTGAAGCTTTATTTGAACTGGTTTAATCAACACGATGGAAAAATTCTGGTTTACGGCAGACAATGTGGATGAATTCGATTCACCTGCGCTTTTTATTTATCCGGAGCGCATACAAAATAATATCCGCATGCTTTTGGAAAGGGTAAATGCGGAAAACCTGCGCCCGCATGTAAAGACCAGTAAAATCGCCGAAATATGCAGGATCATGCTGGATGCGGGTATCCAAAAATTTAAAGCGGCCACGATTGCTGAAGCAGAAATGCTGGCCATGATCCAAGCACCGGATGTATTACTGGCCTACCCGCCCAATGGCCCCAAAATAAAAAGACTAATCCGGCTCATCCAAAAATACCCGGATACGAAATTCTCCTGCCTCGTGGATCAGGAAGTTCAGGCCGGGGCGCTTTCCCGTTTGTTTGAAACGGCTTATTTGAAAGCTTCCGTATATATAGATCTGAATGTGGGTATGAACCGGACGGGCATCCTGCCCGGCCTGGCAGGCGCGCTGTTTCAGCAACTGGTTTCACTTCCGGGGATACAGGTTATGGGATTGCATGCCTACGACGGGCATATCAAAGATGCCGACTTCAAAACGCGTTCAGAAAATTGCCGTCAGGCTTTCGAACCGGTGCTTTTATTAAAAAGTTCACTGGAAAAAATTGCCGGCCATCCGATAACCCTGGTAGCAGGCGGCTCCCCGACCAGCTTCATTCATGCCGCAGCGGGTGAACGGGAATGCAGTCCGGGAACATTTATTTTCTGGGACAAAGGTTATTCGGAAAACCTGCCGGAACAACCCTTCGAATGGGCTGCCCTGCTGGTTTGCCGGGTGATCTCCATTCCGGCCCCGGATTTGATCTGCGTGGACCTGGGATATAAATCGGTTGCCTCGGAAAATCCCCAGCCCCGCGTATTTTTTTTAAATGCCCCCGAAGCCATTCCGGTATCACACAGTGAAGAACACCTGGTGCTGAAAGTTCCGGATGCCGGAGGTTTCAAACCCGGCGATGTTTTATACGGCGTTCCCCGGCATGTATGTCCTTCAGTTGCCCTGTACGATAAAGCCTATACCGTTGAAAATAACCGGGTGACCGGTTATTGGGATGTGATTGCGCGCAGGAGGGAAATCAGTATTTAAGCTGAACGCCTAACGCCTAAAGTTGATTATTCAATGATACATTACTCATTACTCATTTCTCATAACCCTACCTCTTCACCGGTTCCGCATCATATTGAATATCCGGATTGTAATACTTAAACAGAAGCGCGGATAATTTCCGGGTGAGTACCCAGGCTTCATTGTTGTAATCCCAGCTCTGATCGGTATTGTTTTTTGTAAAAATGCTGAAGATATACGGATGGGGCGCATTCACATATAATATTTCATTGCGGCACTCATCCAAGGCACCGCTCTTGGAAGCCACAAATACATTCGGCGGGATCTGCGAAATCGCGTCTTCATCCCAATATTGCCGGCCCAGGGTTCTCAACATGCGGTCGCTGCTGCGCCGACCCAATACTTTTCCTTCTACGATCTGTTCCATGATAAGGGCTATTTCACGAGGAGTGGTTTGGCCCCAGCCAAAAATTTCCCGGTCTTTTTCGCGGCCGGGCGTACGGCTGTTCACCCTTGTATATACATAACCGAGACTATCCATCAGTTCATTGATGCGTTGTCCCCCGCCTGCAAGCCCCTGCAATAAAAGGCTGGCCGTATTATCACTGAGTGAAATGGACAGTAGCATCAGTTTGCTTACCATAATTTTCTGATCCGGTTTGAAAGAAGCCAGTACGTCCTCTCCCGGGTCATAATTCAGGGTATCCTTGTAAACGATCCACTGGTGAAAATCCAGCTCCTTATGCTGGATTTTGCTCATGATCCCGATCATGATCGGGATTTTTACCACACTCGCCGTAGGGAACAGGGTATCCGCCTGGTAGGAAACAATCCGGTTCTTTTTCAGGTCATGCACATAGATCCCCGCCGTACCATGAAATCCATTTAGCAGGTTTTCGATTTTTTTCTGGAGTTCCTTGTCCGTTTTTTGCGCGCCGGCAGTAAAGGAAATGAAGAGAAACAGGAAGTTGAATATTTTTTTCATCCGGTATCTTTTTACAGAGATACAAAAATAGGATTTGCTGAAACAGAACAACCCATTTGATTTCAATGAAGAAATACTTCAACTGGATTATCTTGCAGACCTGATGCTAAGCCGGGTATCCGTCAAACCATATCGAACGGGTATTCCGTTTCAGGAAAACAGCGTATCCTCTTTATGCAAAAAAATCAGCGGTTTGCCAATATCTTCTTTTTACTTGCGATTGGACTGATCAGCCTCTTTGCATATACCCTGTTATTTTGTGCCATTGCGTTTATCAGGGGCTTTTCCATTTCAGCCTGGCAGCTACCGGCAGCAGTCGTAATGATGCTCGTCACCCAATACTATGCGTCCCATGATCTTTTCAAAATAAAACCGAAACTTGTTTTTTTAAAAACCGGGGGGATACTGGTTGGCCTCATTCTGTTATGCCTGGCTTTTGCAGGTTCCATATACGATTTATCGTTCGATGGTCAATGGTATCACCAGGAAACGGTGTACCAGCTTAAAACCGGATGGAATCCATACTTTAAAGAACTGCCTATCCGGCAAATACACCGCGTATCAGATCAAAGCGCCGTCTGGTGTTCCGGTCCCCATAAACTGACCGAGGAAAATCCGGATAGTGGCCGGCTGATTCCAAACATAAAATATTTAAGTATAAACTATTTCCCCAAGGGTGCAGAAATAACCGAAGCTGCCATCTATGCCCTGACCAACCGGATAGAAACAGGAAAGGCAGTCAATTCCATGCTCCTGCTGGCATCTTTCTTCCTTTACCTTTCCGTTTTATATAAACTGAACCGCTGGAGTACAGGAAAAAAATGGCTGCTTGCAGGCATCATTACCTGTAACCCGGTAACTATTTACCAGCTGACCAGCTATTGCGTAGATGGCCTGATGTATTCCGTACTCGCCAGTTTGCTGGCAGTTTTTATTTTATTGATCCTCGAGAAAAATAAATACGCGGTTTTTTTACTTGGACTGCTCATTATGATCTCCGTGAACATAAAATTTACAGCCATCCTGTATGCCGGTATATTCTGCCTGGGTTTTATCTCCTGGCTGGCCCTGAAAAAAAACCGGGACCTGGTAAAAAAAATCCTTATCACAGGCAGCATTACCTTTACCGTGGGTTTTGTATTTATCGGATTCCACCCCTACATGACAAACCTTATTGCACACAATCATATCTTCCAGAGCCTGCCTGAAACACAACATGAGATTTATGAAGTCACGCCCTTACTACTGAGAGATAAAAACCGGTTTGCCAAGTTCCTTATTTCTTATAATGCCCGCACATCGGATCATTCGGCGAATGACTCATCCCTCATACAAACCCTGAAGATCCCTTTTACTTTCAGTAAAAGCGAGCTCATGAATGCAAACAATCCCGAAATTAAAGTGGCAGGTTTCGGTCCCTTTTTCAGCGGCGCCCTATTGGTATCCCTGGTCGTCCTGGGTATGCTGGTGGTCTGCCATGCCAGAGAAGATGTTTTTAAGACTACCCTGTTCATCATGTGTTTTCTCTTTTTATCCATCTTCCTGATTCCGGATCCCTGGTGGGCAAGGTTTGCCCCACAATACTGGCTGTTTCCCAGTATGATTTTGTTTTTATCAGAATACCTCCCGTTCCGGGGCCGGTTGATCAGGCCTGTTTTATATGTTTCCCTGGCACTTAATATCATCTGGGCGCTCTCCGGGATCCTGTTTAATATCCTGATATCGGCGCATGTGAATTACCAGATCGCCCAATTGAAAACCCTGCCGCAACCCATCATGGTGGAATATTGCGAATACCGGGATTTCAGGTCAAACCGGATTCGTTTTTATGAAAATCATATTCCTTTTATTGAAAAAAACGTAACCGGGCTGCATATTTACAATGTCATTCATTCGAATACCCGTTTTGAAACTACTGAAGAACTACCGGAAATTCCGGAAACCTTCCTGATGAAATTAAACAGGAAATGGAATCATAGGCAGGCAGATTAGTCATAAAAAATGTTTTGACACGCATGGAAAAATTAATGGAAAAACAGATCCCTCAGCCCATGACCTCCACCGCCTTGACAGCGACCGTTTACCCGATCCTGCTGATGATAAGTTTTTCACATATGCTCAACGACACCATTCAATCGCTGATCCCTTCCATTTACCCGCTGGTAAAAACGAATTTTCATTTGAATTTTTCACAGATCGGGCTGATTACCCTCACGTTTCAGATGGCCGCTTCCTTATTGCAGCCCCTGGTCGGGCTGTACACGGATCACCGGCCCAAGCCCTTTTCCCTGGTAACCGGTATGGGTTTCACCCTGACCGGGCTGATCTGTTTGTCGCAGGCCGGCCATTTTTATATATTACTTTTTTCTGTAGCCCTGATCGGGATCGGTTCTTCGATCTTCCATCCGGAAGCTTCCAAAGTAGCCTATATGGCATCGGGCGGGAAAAGAGGCCTTGCCCAGTCCATCTTCCAGGTGGGCGGCAATGCGGGATCTTCCCTGGGACCCTTACTCGCAGCGCTCATCATTGTGCCGCTGGGCCAACCCAGTATCGGCTGGTTTTCCCTGCTGGCCCTGCTGGCCATGGGCGTACTGCTTTTTGTCGGCCGCTGGTATAAGCTCAACCTGCATACCATCAAACAAAAAAATAAGCATGTCCATGCGGAACATGCTCTCTTGTCAAAAAGAAAAATCATGGTGTCCATACTGATCCTGATGGTACTGATCTTTTCAAAATATTTCTACCTCGCTTCCATGACCAGTTACCTGACTTTCTATATGATTGAAAAGTTCCGGGTATCCGTGCAACACGCGCAGGTTTTCCTGTTTATATTTTTATTTTCCGTAGCTGCGGGCACCTTATTCGGCGGACCGCTGGGTGACCGGTTCGGGCGAAAATATGTAATATGGTTTTCCATCCTCGGGGTGGCACCGTTCACGCTTTTATTGCCCCATGCAAACCTGTTCTGGACGGCCGTACTGACCGTTATCATCGGGTTTGTACTGGCATCCGCTTTTTCAGCCATCCTGGTGTATGCCCAGGAATTATTGCCGGGAAAGGTAGGTTTGATTTCGGGACTTTTCTTTGGCTTTGCTTTCGGAATGGGTGGACTCGGATCGGCGGTACTGGGCGTGCTGGCCGATCATAAAGGCATCCTGTTCGTTTACCAGGTCTGCGCTTTTCTACCCCTGATCGGCATGCTTACAGCGTTCCTGCCCAATATCGGCGGAAGAAATCGGCAGATTGCCTAATAATACTGTATCTTTTTTTAAAATAACGCAAAGTCATTTGATTTTACTTTGAACCCTGTTCCGTAACGGTATATCATCAAACGAATGTATAATAGAAAAGCGAGGGAAATTTTTATTGCAGTTTTATGCTTCGGCGGTTTATTTTTTCGTCTCCCGCAAGTTAAGGCGCAAAAAATGACCAGGGAATTCCGGGTCATTGCATTTTATACCGCGAAGGAAGACCCGGCACATATCAGTTTTGTACATGAAGCCAACCGCTGGTTCCCCAAAATGGCGGCGGCCAATCATTTCACTTATGATTCAACCAATAACTGGAACAACCTGAATGCGAAATTTCTTTCCGGGTACCAGGTCGTGATATTCCTCGATACAAGGCCGGAAGATCCCGCGCAAAGAAAAGTTTTTGAAGAATATATGAAACAGGGAGGCGGATGGATGGGTTTTCATTTTTCAGCATTTGCACTCACACCTTCCGCTTACCCGCAGAACTGGGATTGGTATCACAACGATTTCCTGGGTTCAGGATCCTATCTCAGCAATACCTGGAGACCCACTCCCGCCGTGCTGCGCGTAACGGATAAAAATCATCCGGTTACACGGAACCTTCCGGATACCTTCCGGTCTGCCGCCAATGAATGGTACCGGTGGAAAAATGACCTCCGGAACAATCCCCAAATTGAAATCCTGTTAGCCATCGACAGCAGCAGCTTTCCCCTGGGGACCGGGCCCAAATTGTCAGAAATCTGGCATAGCGGATTTTATCCGGTGGTTTGGACGAACAAAAAGTACCGAATGGTGTATTTCAATATGGGTCATAATGATATGGATTATGAAAACCATACCCTGGCTACGCTATCGCATACTTTTGATAACCCTCTTCAGGACAGACTTATATTAGATGCATTAACCTGGCTCGGAAGCAGATAATAAATTAAAATTTATGAAAACAGTCATTATCACGGGTGCCAATGGCAACCTGGGCAGGGCGGTAACAAAAGAATTCCTGGATAAAAATTACCGGGTGCTGGCAACGGTTTCGAACGATACCGCCCGGGCAGATTTCCAGACCCATCCCAATCTGGAGGTTGCTGTTGTTAACCTGACGCATGAAAATGAAACATATGAATTTATACGGAACAGCATCGGAAAATACCGGGTCATCGACGCCGCTTTATTACTGGTCGGCGGGTTCGCCCAGGGAGCCCTCGCCGCCGCTTCAGGCGAAGATATTCACCAGCAGATCGCATTGAATTTCGAAACGGCTTATTATGTTACCCGGCCCTTATTTGCCCACCTGATGGAAAATAAAAAGGGCCGTATTGTTTTGATTGGCGCACGGCCTGCCCTGAATCCTGCACAGGGAAAGGATTTGATTGCTTATAGTCTCAGCAAATCCCTACTCTTTAAACTGGCAGAATTACTGAATGAAGCTGCAAAAGGTGCGGACGTGAGTGTGTCGGTGGTTGTTCCAAGTACACTGGATACGCCCCTGAACCGTAAGTCGATGCCGGGTGCCAATCCGGATAACTGGGTAAAACCTTTGGAGATTGCGGAGACCCTTGAATTCCTGGTTTCTGATAAATCGAAGTCTTTAAAAGAAACGGTGCTAAAAATCTATAATAACGCCTAACACCCAATGCTTTCATCGTTCAGATTTGAACGGTCATTTTTTTCCTTTTACAAAACGATATAACTCCGTCGCGCCCAGCATCCCGGCAACCGGCATGGACACATAGATCCAGAAAGCCGTCCAGATATTGGCCGGCAATGCACTCGCAAAACTCCGGGCCGGGTTCATGCCGAATCCTGAAACCGGCCCGGCAACAATCACATATATACATACCAGGATGCCGGCAAAAATTCTTGTATATTTTTTCAGGAACGGGTGGTCTGTGGTAAATAAAACCATGCCCATCATAAGGAACGCGATAAACCATTCCGTGATGGCAGCTGCTGCCTGTCCGTATTTTCCGGGAACCGTAACCACATCATGAAGCGGTGCTGCTGTTAAATTTTCACCCATGAGAGCCGCCATCAAATAAACAGCCACTGTACCACCGATGCACTGAAATATTATATAAAACACAGTATCCCAGCGGCCGATCTTACCCAGTATTAAGAATGACAATGTAACAGCAGGATTGATATGGGAACCCGAAGGACTGGTCAGGGGAGAATAAAAAATAAAAAGAGCAGTGCCTCCCATCAGAAGGCCCAGCAGGCTTTGGCGGACGGAAGCCGGAAAAAAATGTACGAGTCCACCCCGATGACCAAATAAAAGGCCGCTGAAAAAACTGGCGGAGATCATAAATATTGCAAGCCCCAGGGCTTCCTGTACATAATATTTCCGGTTCTTTTTGAAACAGGCTTTTACCCGGGCCATTCCCTCCGGTTCATTGCTGACCCGTATATCAACTGCCCGCATGAAACAAAGAATAAGTTTTTATCACCCGTAATATTTCCGCCACGCCCCAGGCCTGGGCCACACAACCCCGTGGATGATGCGGCGCGGCTCCATCGAATATTTCGGAAACTGTTCCGATACAGGCTTCATTCAGGTGGGGAGCAAAACGGTCAATAACTGCGACGGCTTCTGCCCTGAATGTATCACCGGCGCATTTCATACCGGCTTCCACAAAGGGTCCCAGGAGCCAGCTCCAGACAGTGCCCTGGTGATAGGCGGAATCGCGTTGGAATGCGTCACCCCCATAATGGCTTTTATACCCGGGATCATCCGGTGAGAGGGACCGGAGGCCGAACGGCGTATATAATTCAGTCCGCAGCACATCCATTACTGCTTTTGCTTTTTCTCCTGCTGTCAGGTGAAAAGGCAGGCTGAGGGCAAACACCTGGTTGGGCCGTAGGGTTGAATCCGGTTTTCCCGTTTCGTCTATCAGGTCATAGAGATAATTGCCTTCCGGATACCAGAATTTTTCTTCAAAACTTCTCCTGGCCTGTTCAGCCTTTCCCAGGATATGGTCTGCCGCTTCTGATTCTCCATTCTGCAATAGTAGGGTTTCAAAAATTTTCAACGCATTATACCAGAGTGCCTGTACTTCCACGGGCTTACCCATACGGGGTGTAACTACCCAGTTCCCGATACGCGCATCCATCCAGGTAAGCTGCTGGCCGGCCTCCCCGGCATAGAGCAATCCATCACTGTCAACATGGATATGATACCGGGTACCCCGGAAATGCCATTCCATAATACCTTTCAGTACCGGCAGCATGTCATTCAGGATAAAACTGCGATCGTTTGTTATTTGCAGGTAGGCATACACCGCATTAAAATACCAAAGCGTCCCATCCACCGTATTATATTCAGGCGGTTCGTTATGATCCCGGAACCGGTTGGGCAACATGCCCATACTCACCGATTTTGAAAATGCAACAAGGATCTTTTTTGCATCTTCGTTACGCCCGGTCTGCAGGCAAAGTCCGGGCAAAGAGATCATGGTGTCCCGGCTCCAGTCGGTAAACCAGTGATACCCTGCAATGATGGTTTTCAATTCCTCAGGCGGTTGCGAACCTGAACTTCCGGGGATTTCTCTTTTTACAATAAACTGGTCTGCCGCCAGGGTTAACTGCCGGAGCAGGTCACCGTTCACGCCTTTCAGAATGGCCATCCGGCGGATCTTTTCATTCTCAAATAAAGTAGCGGGATTTTTCCCGGTGGGATTTTCTGTTGAAATGATGATATGCAGTGCGTCCCCGTCCTTCAGTTCCACGCTGAAAGATCCATGGTTGAAAAGGTCTTCTTCATAATCCTGCCCCCGGAACTTGTCAACCGCGTAGTTAAACCGGTAATACCATTTATTCGTTGACTGATAGGCGGATCCGGGCACGGAGATATAGATATCCGGCGCACCGTCAAATGGCCGGTTATGGAAAAGGCCGTTTTGAAACTCAACGTTCCAGAAAATATTATGATATGCATGTTGCAGTTCATGATATCCCCGGGCCGCGACCAGGGGCAGGAATTGCAGGGTAAAGGATCCGGATGCTTTTAAAACTTCATACCGGATCAGGGTGGTATTCTCCCCCTGCACCATGGTAATGGTTTTCCGCAGGCGGATACCGGGGACTTCATAAATCCATTCCGGGAAAAAATCCTTTCTGAAGGAGAACAGATATTGAAATCCCGTTGGAAAAACAACATCCCCATAATTATTGGTTCCAAGTTCATACCGGTTTCCATCTGACAGAATGGTTTCATCCAGCTTGGAAACGAGCAACATTCTTTCAGCCGGGGGTTTGGTGGCGGCCATGAGCAGGCCATGATAGCGGCGGGTATTACAACCTGACAGGCTGCTGCCCGACCATCCGCCAAGCCCGTTGGTTTCCAGCCATTCCATCCGGCTGGCATCTGAAAAATTTTCCAGTGAATTTTTATCCTTGTATAACAACATGAGGTATCACTAAAATTACTTACTTTATGTAAAGTTATTCATGGAAGCCTTTGTTAAATTGTGACTCATCTTACAATCCTCACATAAAACGGTTTTGAAAAAAACTTTCATTATCTGCGCTTGCTTCCTGCATGCTACAGCCTGTAAAAATGATA
>DHWT01000296.1:11296-14916 GCA_002413325.1 Chitinophagaceae bacterium UBA5175
GTGCTTCGGGATTCTGTTTTAAAGGCGGCTCCTGTTTTACCGGACAGTGGATGGATTTCTTTGTCCGACGGAAATACGATCCGCGCATGGCATGTCTATGGCAAAAAAGAAGCAGGCAGCGCCTGGGATGCCGACAGCGGATCGATTCATTTAAAACCCGGTGTTAAAAACGGGTACCAGACAGCCGTCGGCGGGGACCTGGTCAGCAACGACACCTTCAGTCAGTTTGACCTGAAACTGGAATGGAAGATCGGGAAGAAAGCAAACAGCGGCATCCTGATCTTTGTACAGGAGGATACCGTGAAGTATGAGGAAACCTGGAACACCGGTCCCGAAATACAGGTCTGCGATGAAGACAGCAACGAAGAGGCCCGCAGTTATCAAAACAATGCCGGTGATCTGTACGATCTGATCCCTGCCCGCATGATGGCCGCCAAACCCGCACTGGAATGGAACCAGGTGGAAATCCTGAGCAACCAGGACCGGTTGGATATATACCTGAACGATGTACATATTATTTCCACTCCGCTCTGGGATGAAAACTGGAAAAAACTGATTGCCGGAAGTAAATTCAAAACCATGCCCGGCTTTGGGGCTTTTCATTCGGGCCATATCGCCCTCCGGAATCATGGGGAAGAAGTCTGGTACCAGAATATCCGGGTGAAAAAAATTTGATCCGGACCGGACTATTTTAATTCGAAAAATCCAAATTCAGTTTTATCCTTTCCTCCATTTCTGATAATGATCCGGCTGCCTGAAGGAATGTAGATGAAGTCTCCCTTCAGATGGAATAATTTTTCCTGCGCCGTTTTTCCTCCGTTCAACAGTTCCTCCACGCGCATATTTTCAGCAGAATCCGTTAACTGGATCATCAGTATATCTGCTTTACGGGATGGTACCGTAATGTTTATACCGGACCCAAGGGTCAGCCGGTAAGCGCGTACCGGTTTTTCCTCAAATAAAAAGGAGAAAGCCGGCTGGCGGATGGGGGAGTCAATCGCCTTATAGTTTTTGTTTGTCAGTTCAATGTCCATCACATGGTATTCATGGTTATCGCGGTTATACACGCGATGGATCCGGTGTTGTAAATAAAACCCTTCGAACCAGATATTTCCATAATGCGGGATGGGGGATTTCGAATGGTCTTCCTCAGTGATCACCTGGGAGGATGCATTGGCATCGGTGAGTACCAGAAATACCGAAGGCGTGGCATGAATATGATACCGGGTCGTATCTCCGGCTGGAATATGCACATCGAGCAGGCGCACATGACCGTTATCCAGGATATTATGGTGCATGGGTTCCTGGCTGACGGGCACCTGGGCCTGGCTAACAGAAAATATGCTCATAAAGAGCCCAGTGAACCAAACGCATTTCTTCATACAAAAAAATTCAACTTATGGGATATATCAAGTTAATCAGTGTTTTGCGAATAAATCCAAAATTTTTATGTTTGACCGGATCAGATTTCTGTCTAAAACAGTAGCTTCACAGGCGCGGCAACCAGGGGCACGAAAGAATTTCCTCATTTTTTGGTAAAAAAGGGAATATGTTTCATGTTCATGCATTTAACCCTCATCCTTTGCTCAGGCAATATATTGATGCCTACCTGGTCGTTTCGGCAGATCAGGCTGAAAGCGGTTATATTGAATACATATTCCTTCCCCATGTTACACAAAGTCTGGTTTTCGGGTTAGATACCGGAAATACGGTATATAGTTGTAATCAATCGGCTTATTGCGCGCCTCATTTTATTTCGGGACCCCATGATGCGGTCCGTCGCGTCCGGTTATTCCCGGGCATGAAAAAAATAGTCGTCCATTTTAAACCCGGCGGCCTCTTCAGAATATTTCATCTTCCTGCCCAATGTTTTAATAACTGCAGCCGGGATGCTACTGTATTTCTCGGAAAAAAAATCAAGGATATCGCCGGACTGTTGAGGAATAGCCCTCTTTCGCGGAGCATTGAACTGATGGATGAATGGTTAACCGGAGAAATACAGCTTCAAAAAAAGAGTATTCGCAATATGGACGAAGTGATCCGGCTGATTGAGTTAAATAAGGGAAATATTTCGATCTCTGAGCTGGAACAGGCGACTTTCACCACCAAGCGTACCCTGGAAAGACATTTCCTGGAACAGTTTGGTTTACACCCCAAAACCTTTTCCCGCCTGGTTCGCTTTAACGGGGTGATCCGGTCCTTGGAATCCAACCTGAATGTGAAATGGCGCCAGCTGGCCGATGCGTTCGGATATTATGATCAGAGCCATTTTATTCATGAATTCAAAAATTTAACCGGCGGACTGCCCCAGGATTATGCTACCTTAAAATCCGGTTTTGAAAAAATCATGCCGGCTTAGAAATTGTCACTTTTTTCCAATTCTAAAAACCAACCGTAAAGCTAGGTTTGCTTTCCGGCCTTATTGACTTACCGGGTCGGATTTAACCACTAAAACTTTTTATTATGACAAAAGACAAATTCATCCAGCCCGCGAACCGGCGGGAATTTTTAGGGAAGGTCACCGGTGCAGCTGCCCTGATGGGCGTTGCTTCCCTGGTGAACCCTGCCAAAGCAAATGACAAAATATTTAACGGTACAGTTAAAGATGCGGACCCGGATGAATGGTTTAAAACCATGAAAGGCAAACACCGGATCGTATTCGACTGTACAGAACCCAGGGAAATATTTCCCTTTGCCTGGCCTAAAGTTTTCCTGATGTCCAACGCTGCTTCCGGTACACCGGAAAGTGATTGTAATGAAGTGGTCATTTTGCGGCATAATGCAATTCCATATGCGATGCAGGATAGTTTGTGGGCTAAATACAAATTCGGGGAATTCTTTAAAATCAATGACCCGAGAACAAAAGCCCCGGCAACGAGAAATCCCTTCTGGAAAACCAACCCGGACGATTATAAAGTACCGGGTATCGGACCGGTTCAGATTGGCATCCCCGAACTCCAGGCCAGCGGGGTCATGTTCTGCGTGTGCGGTGTAGCCATCCAGGTTTTCAGTACGGTGATGGCCGGGACCATGAATATGGATGCCGCCGCAGTAAAAAAGGAATGGATGGATGGACTGATTTCGGGTATTCAGCCCATGCCTTCCGGCGTGTGGGCGGTAGGCCGTGCGCAGGAAAACGGATGTGCCTATTGTAATGTCTGAAAAAGGGTATCTTTCGTAGTAAAATAACCGAACCGATGAATCGTAAATGGCTGGCAGTTTCCTTTATCGGGCTGCTGGTGGTAACGGGATGGTATTGGCGTAAAGGGAATATACCTCAACAGGCAAATGGAAATTTGCAGGCTGTTGTATTATCTCCAAAGCAAACCATCTGGGTGGCACCCGATTCCAATTCCATTCCATTGAACGATTCCGGGGAACTCATCCGCTACGGGAAAAAACTGATTCATGAAACCGCCCGTTATTTTGGTCCCCGGGGTACGATTGGTCATTATGCCAACGGCATGAATTGCCAGAATTGCCACCTGGATGCCGGCACCCGGCCCTGGGGCGGTAATTATGCAACCGTCGCTTCACAGTTTCCCCGGTTCAGCGACCGGCGGGGATCTTTCGAAACCATCAACCTGCGCATCAGCGACTGTTTTGAGCGGAGTATGAAT
>DHWT01000152.1 GCA_002413325.1 Chitinophagaceae bacterium UBA5175
TTAACGTTATCAATTGCAGATTTTATTGCACCGCAGGATTCATGTCCCAGGACCACGATCAATTTAGCACCGGATACTTTACAGCCAAACTCCATACTGCCAAGTAAATCAACATTTACAAAATTTCCGGCAACTCTCCCTACAAACAGATCACCAATGCCCTTATCAAATACGTCTTCCACCGTCACCCGGGAATCCACGCAGGAAAGAATTACAGCCTTAGGAAATTGTCCTGCTGCTGCATCTCTCACGAGAGCAGAGTGATCCCTTCGCGTGAGGTCATTATTCATATAACGTTTATTGCCTTCTTTCAAACTCCGGATCACCTGGTCTGGCGTTAATGCATCCTGTTCCGCCTTTGTTAACACCTTTTCCTTTAATGGTACCCGTTCGTATGCTGCCGGTTTAGATACCGTATCAGAACTTATTGGCGGTTTACTTTCTGATCTATTTTGACATGAAGGGAAAGCCGAACTAAAGACTACCATAAGCATGATGGCTGAAATTGTCCTGGACATATATTTGTTTTTAATGGTTCATGAAGCTGATCAGGAAAAGAAAAAAGCGGAGTACTAAATTAGTAACTTAAAAGATGACATTCAACCTCTGGCACAAATGGGTACATTTTGTCCTGCACCGATACAAAAATTACTGCGGCCCGGTTTCAGTGGATTTGCTGCAATTTAATGATGGATTAGCAGCTATAACCATTCTTTTAATAAATTCCGGTTTCTCTTTTCTCACTTCGATCAAATGACAGCCGTTGGTATGTATGCTTTTGGACCAGTCAATGATACTACAAAAACTCTACCTGGCGCATAAGGTGCAGGAATCAAAATGAAAGTTTAAATGGCGAATTGCATTTTATGCATTTCATACACCAATTCAGTAAGTATAATTCTCACCAATATAATCCAGGATTAGCTTTTTTGACAATTCCGCATCC
Organism: Chitinophagaceae bacterium UBA5175; assembly: GCA_002413325.1. Taxonomy (GTDB): domain Bacteria; phylum Bacteroidota; class Bacteroidia; order Chitinophagales; family Chitinophagaceae; genus Puia. The sequence goes on from DHWT01000152.1 coordinate 947, forward strand.
CGGATCTTTTCGCCTTCTTCGCCGATTTTTGCCAGATTTTCATCGTGGACCTTATTCCTGAACCAATTTGAAAAATCTTTCCGGTGCAAATGAAACAGCCAGCTTTCAACATCAATTCCTTCGGAAATATGTTTGAACATCATCAGGTTTGGTGCGACAAGATGCAGCTTGTTTTCAATACCTGTAAAAATAAAACTGTTAGAAGCCATATTCCCCTGGGCGTATTTCCTTTTATGCCTTTTGAGCAATTTCTGTGGCCAAAAATATCGAATGGCTGTTGGTGCAGTCTCTTTTTCAATATCCCATACACATATCTCCGATTCTGTTATCTCCGGAATAGGAGGAACATCCTTTTGCAGCACCTTGCAATATTGTTTAATCGGATAAGCTGTGTTACTTCCAATAACCATGATCATGCCTATTTTGGAAAGCGCCCGGATACTTAAATGGTCAGGTGATGTACTGATCAGTATAAAATTTTGAAAATCTTCCGGTAAAGGATAGGTGTCAGGGCCTGCGGCTGCCGGAATCAAATGATGAGCCTCATCCAGGAGCAACCAGTGTGGGTGCCCCAAATCGTATCTCAATTTGGAAAATGCCATCAGAAACCGTGCAAAAAAGACCGGTCTTTCTGCGAGTGGAATAGACAGGATACAAAAAACCAGATTCTGTTCAGGTTCTTTTAAAAGCGGGATCAGTTCTTCAACCGGGGGAATTGAAGTTTCATTTCCAATCACCAATGTACCTTCCAGGTTAAGATAATCACCTTCCGGATCTATCAGACAAAACTGATAAGATTTCCGTATCAGACTTTCTATAATAGCCAGTGTAAAAGTCGTTTTACCACCTCCTGAAACACCTGACAGTAAAATGCCGCTTCTGTATGGATTGATAGAAAAAAGGGAACCATCTTTATGGTTCCCCAATTCGAGGCAGTGTTTTGAGAGTTTTGGAGCAATTTGCTTTAGGTCGTCTTTTATTAATATGTCAATCAATTCCATAACCCCCTTACCATGATCTGCTGAAGTTGTTAAGTCGGCAATACCTTTCACTGACGGCAACGCATTGGAAACAGCAACACCACATTCGACCAGCTCCAGCATTGTTCCATCATTTTCAGCATCTCCAATAGCTACCGTATTGTGTACAGAATAATGGAGTTTGTTCAGAAGTGCTTTAAGACCGCTGGCTTTATTAATTCCTGAAGGAAGTATCATGACGGCTCCCTTATTAAAAATGACCTGGCGCTCAAGCCCCAATTCCTTGATTACCTGTAATACCTCTATTTCATAGGGTTCCCAGGTTGCAACAATCACTTTTCCCACTGAAATTGGCCTGACGCCATGCTCTTCCAGGCTTCGGATAAAATGTGGATCCGGAGGATCCCCCAATAACTGTTCTTTGCCGCTCACCGTTTCATACAGAACCGCGCCATTTTCAGCAACAATGTGATCGAAAATCTTATAGCCGGGAAAATCTTCTGTGAGGTATCTCATCTCACGACCGGTTACAAGGACCAGTATACGGCCTGTTAATTTAAGTTGTTTGAGCTTGCCAACGGTTTGATCATTCACCTTTCCATCCCTTGCGAGCGTTCCATCATAATCAGTAGCCAATATATAATAGCGCATCCTTAAAAGTAATCAATAATAATGCTTAAATGATCATACCGAATGGCCGGTATTGACGAATGTCTGAATATGAAACGTTTACTGGAAATTGAAAGTTATACTTTTGATTAATATTTTAATCTATTTGATTCCCGGCCAGGTATTCCACAATAAAGGCCGGGGGCTAAGCAAACTGCACCCGGGATCCATTATAAGTATATGAATGGGTCAGGCCCCGGTTGAATGTATAAATGATTGCCGCATCATCATTTTACATACTCATGGGATCAACTCAAATATATCTTGTGCCCCGGTTTTCCGTAGCGCTTTCCTCAGGCTGCCAGGTTTCATAATTTTCATTCCATTGCAGCGTGCATCATAAGCGGAGCACTAATGGCAACAAGCAGATTCAAGCCACTAAATTTTCCTATTGAAAATTCTAACAAGTATATTTGAGTTTCAATCCCTGAAACAAAGACCCGCAATGACCAGCTACAAAACATTTAACCGGATCTGCTTTTTATTCCTCACTATTTACTTGCCGTCTATCGCCAGTAGCCAGGATAATGCCTCCTTAACTTGTTCCGACGTCAGGAACGGAACATTTAATTATTTCAATCAAAAGGAAGGTATATCGGAAACCTTTATTCGAAAAGGGGATATTCAAAAAGAAATTTCGCCAAAACGAAGGGAGACCATCTTCTGGGAAGTAAACTGGTTAAACGAATGCACTTACACACTGAAATATCAATCCGGCGGTGAAAACCGAACGGCCGCAGAACAGAAAATGTTGAGCAAACATCTTATCGTGGTTGAGATCCTTCAGGTTACAGAAAACTATATGACTTTCCGGACAGCTTTTGATAAATTAACAAACCCAACCGTTTTAAATGACACACTCTGGATCAAGCAAAGACAATCATCTACGAATAAAATGACCATTAACCCCAAAGCAGATAGCATCGCGGCTTCAAAAAAACGGATCATCGACAGTACGCAGGCTACGTATGCCACGCTATATGTGTATCGCCCAAGCAAACTTTTGGACTTTGCCGTGACCTATGATCTCCTGATAAACGGGGAAAGGGCCTGTGTAATCAGTAACGGATGCAGATATATTTTAAAACTTCTAAAGCCTGGAATGTATAATATAACTGCTAAAATACCAGGACCAGATCAGACCGTCATGATCGACGTAAAACCCGGAGGTGTTTATTATATTCAATGTACATGCACCTGGGGGCTGAAATCACGCAAAGAGGTAATGCTCATGGATAACAAGGAAGGTGCTGCAGCATTTAATTCCTCAGAAAAGGCAAATTGATGAACCGGTAAAGTGAACAATTCTTATAAAATAAAATGTATTGGACTTCAATGAGTCGATATCACCTGATTATTTCAAATGATTGTTATTTGTCCATGCAGACGTATGGGTTGATGTGAAAATTTGTACTATTTTTCGAAACAAAACTTCGACAGCGATTTCGTTAGCTCTCAAAATATATTTCTTATTGTTAGTTTAGTCAACCTGGAAGCTGGCCCTTTGATATAATTCTGACCAAATGTAGGTTGTCCAAAGAAAGTGAACTTTTTGTTTGCGGGCGTTTTTCACAAATACCCAGGACATGCAGGTATTATAAATTCCGTCTCAAAAAGCTGGTTTGCTTTCCCGACCGTTGGTTACAGCGATCACCATCGCAGTGCCACAAAATTGCAGGCAAATGATGGCACGAACAATTTCATTACCGTATCCTGCCGAAGGATTTTGTATCGCGTCGGGCAAATGGAAAAAAAGAAAAAAAAGAAAAAGCATGGCAGCCAACAGCCATGCAGTCGTTTTAATCCAAATGTTGAAAATAATCGCGATACCCGAAGCAATCAATGCGGCGCCCACAAAATACGTCCAGAAAATGGGTGCGCCCAGCCATTTGGGTACCATCGCAGATACATCCGCCGGAAACACAAAATGACTGCAGCCAAACAGGATAATCAGTAGTGAAAAAAATATTCTGCCGACGGGTATGGGCTTTCCAGAAAACGACCCTGCCATGACAAACGCGCCACCACTATAGGCCAAAGCTTCACCGGCCGCAAACCAGACTACCAGATTCGTGACTTTTCCCGGACCGACGAAAAGAATATAGGGCAGGTGACAGGTAACAATGAGCGCAAGAAATAAAAATCCCAAAAACAGGCATACCTTTTTTGAGCTAAATCCGGCGATGAGAATTCCAGCAATGACCAGAACGATGCCCGTAAGAACAGGAAATAGGATGTGGCTATGTGCCAGGCCCGGGAACGGAGGTAAAATCTCCGGACGAAAATCTTTCATAATAATCTGATGGATCCCTATGGCGACGATGCTAAACCCATAAAATAAACGACCCATTCGTAAGATAGTATTCGTGTTCATATCTGTCTGACTAATTTCGATGGCAATTTTTTTAGGAAGACTCCCCCCCCTTTTTAAAAACGGATTTTGGTGATTTGATCTATAAACAGACCGGGTTTAATCATCTCCAACACGACACCATGCTTCCTGCGGGTTTACCTTCAGGTGACAGCCTGAACGGAGAGTATCCTTCTGCCCTATCATCCTGACCGGTACCATGCCCTTAATTAAAAGCAAATATAAAAATGAAAATATAGCAACAGTTCAGAATCGAAGAAGAGGCCTTTAAAGGGCCGCCCGTGCTAAAGATTCAGTGGCTGAAGCCGCCAGCCCTCAACCGTCAACCGTCAACCGATTTTAGCGGGTTTGCCGGGAATTATTGACGGATTGGTAACAGGTAATTATAGAGATGGATTGTCTATATATCTTCCGTCTATTTAATTTTAAGGAAACCTGCGTTTAAAGCAACCACAATTGTACTTACAGTCATCAGGACAGCTCCGGCTGCCGGACTCAGCAGTATACCCTGTTTATATAGCATGCCTGCTGCCAATGGCAATGCCACTACATTATAGCCTGTGGCCCAAACCAGGTTTTGGATCATTTTTTTATATGTTGCTTTTCCAAACAGAACCAGGCTAACGATATCCTTTGGGTTGCTGTTCACCAGAACGATACCGGCTGTTTCCGCGGCAATATCACTGCCACTTCCTACGGCAATTCCTATATCTGCCTGGGCCAACGCAGGCGCATCATTTACACCGTCCCCCGTCATGGCGACAAATTCGCCTTTACCCTGCAATTCTTTTATTTTCTCCAGTTTTTGATGCGGCAGAACTTCTGCCATAAAACTATCCATATGTATGGATTCGCTGACCGCTTTCGCCACTCTATAATTGTCCCCCGTTAGCAAAATGGATTTGATATGGTTTTCTTTCAGGGTTTTAACTGCGTCAGCAGATTCAGGACGTATCTGATCGGACAAAGCGATATATCCGGCAAGCAGGTTGTTGACCAGTACAAATACAACAGTCTCGGTATCATTGGATACAAATCTTTCAGGCACCGGAATATTGACTTCTTTCAGATAGCCCGGGCTGACAACCTGCACAGTTTTACCTTCTACTATCGCTTCCACACCCTTTCCTGTAATGGCTTTAAAATTTTCTGTTGCCGGTATGGTTAACACCTGTTCCTTTGCCTTTTGAAGGATACCACTTCCAATGGGATG
>DHWT01000117.1 GCA_002413325.1 Chitinophagaceae bacterium UBA5175
TTCCCGGAAAAGCTGATTCCCCTCATGATCATCAATATCAAAAATGGCCGCCCCCTTCCGATATATGGCAAAGGTGAAAACGTACGCGACTGGTTATATGTGGATGACCATGCACGGGCTATTGATCTGATATTTCATAAGGGAAAGATCGGAGAAAAATATAATATCGGCGGATTCAACGAATGGAAGAACCTGGATATCGTGTATTTACTTTGCAGTATCATGGATAAAAAGCTGGGCCGCACGGTGGGAGAATCAGCCAAACTGATCCGTTTTGTGAAAGACCGACCGGGACATGATATGCGTTATGCCATTGATGCCGGTAAACTGAATAAGGAACTGGGATGGAAACCTTCACTCCGGTTTGAAGAAGGTCTGGAAAAAACGGTCGACTGGTACCTGGAGAATGAAGAATGGGTCAAACAGGTGACTTCCGGCGAATATCAGCACTATTACGAAAAACAATATCATAAATAATGCCATTCACCGCAACCCATTTACCCGGAGTGATTATTTTTGAACCGGTTGTTTATCCCGATGATCGTGGATTTTTCTTCGAGTCCTATAACCAGCGCTTATTTCTTGAGAATCATATTTTAAGTCATTTTGTGCAGGATAACCAATCCTTTTCCACCTACGGCGTGATCCGGGGTTTGCATTATCAGCGGGAACCCCATGCACAGGCAAAACTGGTGCGTGTTTTACAGGGAAAAATCCTGGATGTGGTCGTGGACCTGCGCGCAGGTTCACCCGGTTTTGGCAAATCCTACAGCATTGAACTATCAGCCGGAAATAAAAAGCAGATCTATATTCCCAAGGGCTTTGCACACGGTTTTTCCGTTCTGAGCGAAACAGCCGAAATCTCCTATAAATGTGATCAGTTTTATAATAAACAAAGTGAATCGGGTATCCGGTATAATGATACCCGTTTACAAATTGACTGGCTGATACCAGCTGAAAAAGCGCTCATATCCGACAAGGATGCGCAGCTGCCCGGCTTCAACCCGGCAGTGAAAGATTTTATATATACACCGGATGCCTGAACATGCCACATATCGCGTAGCCGTTACTGGTAGTAGCGGACAACTGGGAAAAGAACTGGCCCGGATTTCCGGAGAACATCCGCGGTTTCAATTTACATTTCTATCCAGATCTGAATTCCCCCTGGACGATCCGGAAACAATGGAAGCATGGCTTGACGCCCACCCGGTAGACATATTTATCAATTGCGCGGCTTATACTGCGGTGGATCAGGCAGAATCGGAAAAAGAAAAAGCTTTCCGTGTGAACGCAGAAGCCCCGGGACGAATCGCCGCCTGGCTTACAAAAAAACAAACCCGCTTCATCCATATTTCCACCGACTATGTATTCGACGGAACCTCATCTGTTCCTTTAACTGAAGAGGCCCGGACAAATCCCGTCAACAGGTATGGAGCGACCAAACTGGAGGGCGAGAGGCTGGTCCTTCAAAATAACCCGGCCTGTCAGGTCATCCGTACGTCCTGGCTCTATTCGGCTTATGGAAATAATTTTGTAAAAACCATGATCCGCCTGATGAAAGAAAGAGAATCTATCCGGGTCGTAGCGGATCAGAAAGGTTCCCCAACCTATGCCGGGGACCTGGCGGGAGCCATCCTGCAGATGCTGGAAACAGATCATTTCATCCCGGGCATTTATCATTACAGCAATGAAGGAGAAACCACCTGGTTTGGATTTGCAGAAGAAATAAAAAGATTAACGGGCAGCACCTGTAAAATCATGCCCATAACCTCTTCCGGCTTTCCAACGCCGGCAAAAAGGCCCGCTTATTCATTAATGGATAAATCGAAGATCAAGAAACTTTATGGTCTTCACATACCGGACTGGCATACCAGCCTGGCATACTGTATAGACTTACTTAAAAAACAGGGAGCGTAGCCATTTTGCGATAAACTCTTTTTTATTATTTCGCTATTTTGGTTTGCTTCAGGCTACCGGGCTTCAGACCAATAACCGGTGTTTCACTCACACCTTCATGTGCACCATACAGCAGTTCTTCGTTTAATTCCAAAACGTCCCTTTGCAGCCCGTAGATTTCATGGGTTAGTTTTTTTACCTTTTTCATGCCGATCAGGTAACCGAAAGAAAAGATAAAAAGACCGGCAACTACAACTTCCAGCAAATTCAGCTGTATAGCTTTCAGCAAATCGATGACAGTTTCCATAGATTGAATTTTAAATAGGATTGGATTAAAACTCTTTAAAAGTACCCTAAGGAAGCCAGATCTGCAACGTAAAAATACTTCCATTTTGTATTCCGTATTTATACGGTCGGCTGCCCAGCCGGCTTTTAAGGTCGGAAATGCCCCGAATCAAGTGTCCGTCCCGGGGGAACGGGCTCCCTAAAGGAAAAAGCCTCTGTTTCCGACTAAACCGGAAAAGAGGCCCTTGTTGCCTGACCTGGATTCGAACCAAGACAAACAGAGTCAGAGTCTGTCGTACTACCGTTATACTATCAGGCAGTTGGCGGGGAAATAAAGGGGTCCTTTATTTTTCGGCTGCAAAGATAACTGAGAGCAGTGAAATAGGGAAAATAAGTTATCAAAATAAGGGGTAGAACCAGGCCGGCTGGTGATGAGCGTCACAAGGTATCATGCCGTTCATCATTCCCGGCAACTCCCATTCATATTACCTTAATTATCCAAAAACCATCATTCCAATGAAAGCAAAAAGCATGTTCCTTTTTTTTATAGCCTCTGCGGTTCTTCCCCTGGTGCTCGCTTTCAGATGTAACCGGAATATCCAAAAATCAAACATACAGAAAGACCTTCCTGCTCCTAAGGAAATCGCATTGCCCGTTCCTGTTTACAAGAGCCAGATATCTGTTGAAGAAGCCCTGCTGAAAAGAAGATCAGTAAGGAGATATAAGGACGAACCGCTGGAGATGAAAGAAATTTCCCAATTGCTATGGGCCGCACAGGGTATCACTTCAGAAGCAGACGGGGGAAGGACGGCCCCTTCGGCAGGAGCATTGTATCCGCTGGAAATTTACCTGGCAAGTGGTGAAATCAAAACACTGGCTCCCGGTGTTTATCTTTACCATCCGGTCGGACATACATTAAGCCTGATGGCGGAAGGGGATGTACGGGAAGCTTTAACCGCTGCTGCCCATTTGCAGGGATCGGTCAACAGAGGTGCAGCTGTAATCATAATTGCAGCGGAATACAGCCGTACAACCAGGAAGTATGGTGAAAGAGGAATCCGGTATGTACAGCTTGAAGCCGGGCATGCTGCCCAGAATATCTGCCTCCAGTCGGTATCATTGCAAATAGGTACGGTCACCATCGGATCATTCAATGACAGCCGGGTAAAAGAAATTCTTAACATGCCTGAAAATCAGCAACCCCTGTATTTAATGCCGGTCGGTAAAAGAAAAGACTGATGAGACCTAAAACCTCGGGCACTGCACTTTATCGGCAGCGTTACCGTCAGCCTTTTTTATAATATACATCAGCGAGATTTCCAGCCCGCCATGGCCCTGTGAAGCGACTTTAAAGGCAGATATATTTACATCATAGGTCATCCCCAGGTTAAAGTTTCCATAATCCAGCCCGATATAGGGGATCAGCGCATCTGATACATTATTGGTGCGGGCCCAGGCTCCGATATAGACATTCACCGGCTTGTTTTCGTCCGTACCGGCACTCAGTTCCAGGGCGCCACCGAATACCAGTTCACTGGCTGTTGCCTGCCGGTTATACAGCGCACTCACATACCAGGTCTGTCCGGTACTTTCTGAAGGAAAATAACCACCCGCATGCAGGGTAAGCCGGGTCGGTACCGTAATATTATCCACGCCGAGGAAGGACTCCCTGGGCTGGTTCAGATGGTACATGGACGCGCCAACATATACTGCATTGCTTCCATTAAAAGATCCATTATATAAAATACCGGCATTCATGTCAAAATAATCGGCCGTTACCACCTCCAGATTAACCGGTTCCGTCGCGGAAGGAAGCCAGGTCCCGTCTACCTGGAGACCGTCGAGAAAATGCAGCCGCGGACCGTCCAGCGTTTTATTTGCATAGGTACCCTGGAATCCCACACTGATCTGATGCATTCCGTTTTCATCGATTGCCTTATGGTATGCTGTGGACAATGCAATATAGTTGCTGGTTAAAATACCATTAGCTGTTTTATCGGTCATCGCCATCATCCCGATCCCCCAACGGTCATCTTCCGGAAGCGAACCCTGAAAAATGGGTAGATCCACGGATACCGTGGACGTGATATAAGCCTTGTTGACGTCGGGCCACTGATTGCGGTAATTACCCGCAACACGAAGATCTCCATTGAATTTGCCAGTCAATGCGGGATTCAGCGTGAGCGGTGATGCGAAAAACTGGGAAAATGAAGGGTCCTGCGCAGAAACTGCGTTAGTTAAAATAAACAGTAAAATGATAAAATGAAATGATTTTTTCATAGTCATTTCTTAATACTACCTCAGTAATTCAACGGTGCCTTTCAATACAAAACTTTCTCCCGTATAACAAACCATTTCAGCTACATATACATAAGTGTCCATCGGCTGGGGAATACCATTCAGATTTCCATCCCATCCGTATTTTTTATCATTCGGCGGAAAATCCGTTCTTGAATATAACAGCTGTCCCCACCGTGAATAAACCTGGAAAGACTTCACGAGTTTGACCCCGCTGCCCGTCGGATAGAAATAATCATTATTGCCGTCGAAATTCGGACTGAAGGCATTAGCCATATACACCCCGCTCTGCTGACATAATAACCTGACGGTGACAGAAGCCGAAGAAGTACATCCGGCGGCTGTTTTAACGGTCACAGTATAAGTAGTCGGCGCCAGCGGCGTACTGATCGGTGTGGCACAATCCGTACAATTGAGATAAAGAGGTGGCGACCATTCCCAGGATACAACATCGGCACTTACCTGCGGATCAATCTGAACGTCTGTTCCTGCTAATACAGATGGAAGAGCGGGTATCATTACGAAAGGCAGGGAATCAACAGTCACTTTAATGGCCCCTGTATCCTGGAAACAATGGAATTTATCTGCACCGATTACGGTATAATCTGTGGTCGCCTGGGGACGCGCCACCACACTGTCGCCCTGATCCGTATCCAGGCTCCCGGCGGGTGACCAGCTATAGCTATAGGCCCCGCCTGCTTTCAGGATCGCCAGGCCACCGATACAGATCGTCGTATCCGGACTGTGTTGTAAGGGAAATGGTCCGATAATATGCACGGAATCACTGGCGGTTGCCACACAGCCCACCGGAGACTGAACCTGGAGGGTTGTGACAAAATCGCCCGGAGCATTATAATGAAATGTAGGGCTTAATATATTCGAAGTGTCCGTTCCTGCACCGGTTCCAAAATCCCAATGGTAAGTAAGCGGATAACCCAGGGTATCGGCAACAAAACTAACCACATGCGGACCGAAAGTTACCGAACCCGTGTCGCAGAGTACAACCGGAGGGCCCAGGCCTGCAAATAAAGTGTCCATAAGAATCGTATAATTGGACTTGAAGGTGAGTTGGCATCCGGTTGAGTCAGTCAGGATAACCGCGGGTGTAAATATTCCAGGTAAAATATAGTTGTGCACAGCAAAGGTATCCTGCGTCGTCATCACGGTTCCATCGCCAAAATCCCAGGTGTAGGATCCTACATAACTCGCTGTCGCATGAAGGGTGTCTGTTGCCGGAACACAGGCCTGCAAAAGGCTTGAATACAGATTCCCATAAGGTCCTTTTACAGTTAATGAATCCTGGTATGTCGTCTGAATACCATTGGCACCGTACCCGGTTAGCGTGATGATATAGGTGCCCGGTAAATTATAAGTATGATTGGGTGTGGGATTGTTATCCGCCGTACCGCCATCTCCAAAATCCCAGTGCAGGCCGGTGGTGTTGAAGGTCTTACTGACAAAATTGGCAACCAGTGGCGGACAATTCGCATTGAAAAGATAATGATCCGTATAAGTAAAAGTTGCCCCGATATTTTGTATCTGTAATACCTGGACAAGCGTATCCGTGCAGGTTCCGGCCATGGTTGGATAAACGATCAGGGTAACGGTATCCGTCCCGATATTCAGGAATGTATGGACCAGGGAATCCGGGCTGGTAGATGTGGACCCGTCGCTTGCAAAACGCCATAGATAGGTAGCACCGGTATTCTTAACGGTCGTATTATAAAAATGAATGGGAAAGCCCGGAGTGATCGTAGTCGGCTGCCAGGTAAATGCTGCTTTTGCCCCGTAAATAAAAACCTGTGTAACTGTGAGATTCGCAGTGGCGGTGCAACCACTGGAATCGGTCACCGTCAGTTTGGGTGTGTATGTGCCGGGGAATGCGTAGATATGCTGAACGGTGTCGCCCGTGTTTCTTGTATCCAAATTGCCGTCCCCGTAATTCCATTGCCACTGCACAATCGGAACCCCGTTGACAGGTTGGGATGAATCGGTAAAAGAGACCGGCGCATGATAACATAACGCATCCTGCGCACCGAAGCGGGCAACAGGACCGGTGATATAGACCGGAATATAATTACTCGTATCATAACAATTAAAAAAAGCAGACTGAACGATGACCCGGATGCTGTCTTTCCCGGCTACCAGCCCGGATAAATTACCGGTATATGATATTTTAAATCCGGTATTTCCTTTGGGTGCCAGCAGGGTTCCGTCGTTGTACTGCCAGTTGACGATATGGTAGTACGTATTGGAACCATTGACGAAACGCTGGTAATTCGTATCGAGCCCACTGATAACCATCGGCAGGGTGGAGCTGGCACAGAGGGTATCCTTCGTTGAACTCAGTACGGGCTTTTGTTTGGGAAGAATGTATACGGGCACAGGCCCGGTGGTTTGCACACAGGTTCCAAATACGGCGGTCAGTGAGGCTGTATAGGCACCCGGCCCGGGATACAGATGATTTTTTAGTGGCACATATACCTTGTCCGTATCATTGGGCGAACCATCCCCATAACTCCAAATATATTCATCGGCACCCGGAGGTGTAATGGCCAGCGCTGCACTCAGCCGGTTGCTGTCGCAGTTATTCGTGACCGTTAGTGTCGGCATGGGTGTCGTTTTCACATACCGCGTGATGGTTGCGGTATCGCTTTTACAACCCGGGCTCGAAGCGATCAGGGTCATATTATACAATCCTGAATCGGCGTAGAGATGGGTATGATAAACACTATTATTGATGTCTGAATTTCCGTCGCCATATATCCACCTGAATTGGGCTGCACTGTCGTCGAGGTTGGTAAATGCTTCTAACTGGTTATTGGTACAGGGCAAAGAATCCAGGGCCGTGAAAAGGGCGTGAGGTTTTGGATACACGATAATGGTATCCGGTGGAAAGGCAGCACCGGTACATCCGTGAATCGTTGTAAAACTCAGGTTGATGATATAGGTTCCCGGGGTTGAAAATACGTGCACCGGACTGGCGCCCGTTGAAGTAGTCCCGTCTCCGAAAGACCATAAATAGGTTGACAGCGTATCCTGGGAAACCGCATGGAATGTTGCCTGCACATCAGCACAATAAATAGCAGACGGAATTAAGATCGTATCCGCTTTGATGGTAGCAGTTGGTTGCGCGGTATTGAAAGTTTCAGCAATAACCGACGCACATCCATTTGCATTTTTAATGGTGAGGGTTGGTGAAAACAAATTGTTGGTGAGATAGGTAAAAGTCGGATTCTGCAGATTGGAAGTATCGCCCGGGTTGCCGGTAAAATTCCAGTGCCATGAAACAGCCCCGGCACTGGTATCAGAAAAGCTGACTGTCATGGGCGATGAACAGCTGGCTCCCTTGTTGATTATAAAGGGGCTGATGGCAGGAGATGATAAAACCGCAATATTTTTTGTTACGGTGTCGGGACAGGATCCGAAGTTTTCATACAAAGTGACCGGATAGGTACCAGGTGCAGAATAGCTGTGCCCATAGGTAAAACCAATACCGCTTCCCCCGTCGCCGAAGGACCAGAGCGGACTGCCGGCAGGTGCGGGTGTACTCTGGTTGGTGAAAAGAATGGTATTCCCCGTACAAAGTGAAGAAGAGGTATTAAAGTCTGCGCTGAAATTAGCCGCATGGATGTACGCCGGTTTGGTAATGGTGGAAGAACAGCCATAAGTATTGGAAACAACCAGGCTGATATCATAAATCCCTTTTTTTGCGAACTGATGGGAGGGATTTGTTGCCGTGCTGGCGCTGCCATCTCCGAAATCCCAGGAATAACTCAACGATCCGGCGCCTGTGGATGTGTTATGAAACATAACCGCCTGCGACAGGCTGCAGATAGCGGTTGAGTCTGCGAAAAATGAGGGAACCAGGGCTGGATATACCGTAATCATATCCGTTTTCTTAAGGGTATTCGTACAACCAAAACTGTTGGTCACGGTAAGACTTACGGAATAAGTGCCGGGGAAAAGATAGGTATTGGACACCGAACCTGAATTCGTGCTGATTGTGTTGCCGTCTCCAAAATCCCAGAAATATCCGGTAATTGTTCCATCTCCCGGGTTTACGACACTGGAAAAATTAACCAGCAGGGGTGAGCAGCCGACGCTGTTGTTGCTGGAGAAGCTGATAACCGGACCTTTGTAAACGGTTATAAGCTCCGTTTTTGAGGACGTTTGTACCCCGTCGTGTACGGTAAGGGTTACTATATAGACCTGACCTGTAAAATAAGTGGCTGCGACCGGATTGTTTTTAATACCAGTCGTGATCCCGTTTCCGTTGCCGAAATTCCAGGTATAGACTGACGAAGGGCTGGTTCCTGTGGAAGTATTTACAAAACTCACGGCCAGGGGAGAACAGCCGGAGGTTACGCTGGGTGTAAAGTCAGCTGTCAACTGGGCATGAACGGGCGCTAGACCGGCCAGCAATAAAATGATTGCCAACAGAATGGATGTAGTTCTGCCCGAGACAAGGTTTAAGGCCATTGGCCTGGTTTTAGAGATATTGGATATTTACCGTTCTGATTACGAATGATTAACGAAATATGGCCGGATATATTTCAATGCATGTTCACTAAAAGGCCTGAAGACGGTGGCTTCTGCGATTCCATTTCCTTTTTGGAGAAAGACACGGGTTTGGCACAGCTTACCCGGGTATTAAAAAAAATATTCTGACGGCAGGGTTTGCATGATTCGATCAGGAATCAGATGAGCTAAAACTCAAAGCCCAGACTGGCTATTACGAAATTACCGGCTGAAAACGGATTGAAATAATAAGCTGCCGCTTTCAGTTTCCAATAAGAGTATTCTGCAAAAATTCCCCGCTGGATATCAAAGCCGGTTTGGTACAGTTTTGTGCGCTGGTATGAAATGCCCGTTCTGAAAGAACTGAACGGGTTCACACCCAGTTCGCCCCAGGTATACAAAAAATTATTCTCCTGATGGGCGAAGTCTGCCACATACTCTGTTTCCGAATAGAAATCCAGGATGGAAAAAGCCGCATCCAGTTCCATTCCGGGAGCAACACCGTTCATTTTTCCAAATACAATACCCGCCATGGGTGTAAATCCAAATTGGAATTTTTCACCAGCCTCTACCCTCCATCCCGCAAATACAGAACCTGTTTGCAGGTCCTCGTAATTATACCTTGCCTCCAGGTGCAGTGAACGATGATCGGCTGTTCCTATCAATGAGATAAAATTTTTTTCGGCAGGAATCGTATAGTAATAAGCTGAAGCCGAAAAAGACCAAACCGATTTCTCAGAATCCACAACCTCATCCTGCAGGGTTGATTTTGAAGTATCCAAACCTAACCCCTGTGCGTAAAGCAGACATGGAAATAAAATAATCCCAAAGAATGTATATATTATCCGTGATATGCTCATCCACCCATCGCAATAGTTATCATTACAAGTGCTGTTCCGAGAAGCGTTAACAGGGTACCTGTCAGCCATTTCCTGTAACCCCCATATTTTGCCAGTGACCATCCGCATAAAAACATGAGCAAAAGAGCCACCAGGTTGGAAACACGCAGGGCCAGGTAAGGATTATGCACCAGGACGAAGGGCAGGGCCACCGGTAAAGTGGAAATGAATACCAGGAGGAATATACCCAGGGAAAGTTTCAGGTCCCGGATGGTTAACCTTATCCTGATCTCTGATTCCGGAATTGTCAGGAGTGCATTGCGGATTTGCTCAAGGGTTCCGGTATTCACCACAGATCCCACCAACGGCGGCAGTTCATCTTTTATAATTTCCCTTGCCAGGTCAGGCTGCGGTGTTTTTCTTACAAAATTCAACAGAATCCTTCCATGTCCCTTTATCGACAGGCTGGTCAGCGTATACATAACCGCATCCACCAGCCCCCAGGCCGTATTGCAGCTGAGGGCCGCCAAAAGCATGTCCTTAACTTCTTTTTTGCTGGTTTCGACCAGGCTGATGGTACAGGTAAATGTAAGGGCCATGATTAAACCGAAGAGGATTTCAGAGATGCGTTCTACAGGATCCAGCAGCCTTCTTTCCCTCCCCGTTTCAACTTTGATGGGGTCCTTGGTGGTTTCGCCTGGCAAACTATTTTCAGGTTCAAATGCAGACATTACTATTATTTTCTTCAGGCTTGAATGATACGCAGTTGAAATTACGAAAGATATTAACAGTTCTAAGGGTCTGAAATCCGTCGTGTGTTATACCTCACCGGCGTAATCTACTTTTTCGGAAGAAAACACCCGCTTACGCAGCGCGGGGTGTTGCCGGACGAGGATTATTAAAATGATCCCTGTAAGGGGTGATGTACGCAAAACCCCTATGCCCGCCAGGCCGGTACGATCTATTATTTCCGGTCGCGCCGGCGATCTGGTTTTCCGCATTCCCGGAAAAAATAAACCCCTCGTTTTCACGAGGGGTTTCGTTGCCCGACGAGGATTCGAACCTCGACAAACAGAATCAAAATCTGTCGTACTACCTTTATACTATCGGGCAGTGACCAGATGAACCGGCCGCAAAAATAGGGTTTTTTAAAATGTTCCGAAGGAAACCCGGAATTCACTGCGGTTATTTTGCTTCCACGAGATAAAAATTTTTCTTCCCTCTTTGTACGAGGATATATTTTTTATGCAATAACAATTCCGTACTTATATGGAATTGAATATTTTCCACTTTATTCCGGTTGATGCTGATGCCGCCATTCTGTACCAGCTTCCGGGCTTCCCCCCTGCTCGGCAGAATGCCGGTTTCCGCCAGGAACCGCACCACATCCACACCCTGCTGCAATTCAGCAATGGCATAAGTGGATTTCACAATACCTTCCATCGCATGCAAATCCTGCTCACTCAGGTTTTCAACCGCGCCCGTCTGATTGAATAATTTTTCTGTAGTAACCCGGGCCTGTTCAAATTCTTCCTGACCGTGTATGAAAATCGTAACCTCCCGGGCAAGCGTTTTCTGGAGCAGGCGCAGAGCCGGGTTTTTCTGATGCGCTTCATGTAATGCATGAATTTCTTCCTTACTTAAAAAAGTAAAAATCTTAACCCATCTCTCCGCATCTGCATCCGCCGCATTCAGCCAGAACTGGTAGAATTGGTAAGGGGATGTTTTAGCCGGATCCAGCCATATATTTCCCTTCTCTGTTTTACCAAATTTTCCGCCATCCGACCGGGTAAGCAGGGGACAGGTAAAAGCAAATGCTTCCCCCCCGGCCTTACGCCGGATCAGCTCGGTGCCGGTAGTAATATTTCCCCATTGATCACTTCCTCCCATCTGCAGTTTGCAATTCCGGTTTTTATAAAGCCAGTAAAAATCATATCCCTGCACCAACTGGTAGGAAAACTCCGTGAAACTCATGCCTGTGAAGCCTTCCAGTCTTTTACGCACACTGTCTTTGGCCATCATGTAATTGACAGTAATATGTTTGCCCACGTCACGGATAAAATCCAGGAAACGGATTTCCCTGAACCAGTCGAAATTATTGACCATTTCCGCCCCGTTGGGAATGGCCTGATCAAAAACAAGATATTTTTCCAGTTGCCGGCGGATTCCCTGCAGGTTCAGATTCAGGGTGGCTTCATCCAGCAGGTTTCTTTCCTCGCTTTTTCCGCTCGGGTCTCCAACCATACCTGTTGCCCCACCCACCAGCGCAATGGGCTTGTGACCGGCTTTTTGCAGGTGTACCAGGAGCAGGATAGGCACCAGGCTTCCAATATGCAGGCTGTCAGCCGTCGGGTCGAAACCAATATACCCCGAGGTCATTTCCCGGGAAAGCTGTTCCTCGGTACCGGGCATGATATCCTGCAGCATGCCCCGCCATTTCAGTTCTTCGATAAGCGACATAATTGTTCTGGGGAATTTTGGCAAAAGTAAGGGATATTCGCATCCTGAATATGTCGCAATATTCTGAATAAAAACACGTTAGAATAAGTTTATGGTATTGACTTCAGTCGCCCGCAGAACCAGAACCTGCTTCCCCCTGCCCCTGTTGTTGCTGCTGCTTATCTGCAACCGGTCTATGGGCCAGTTTGCCAAGTATTCCAATGAATTTTTGAATATCGGCGCGGGTGCACGCGGCATGGCGATGGGTAATGCCCAGGTCGCTTCGGTTAACGACGGTACCGGCGGATACTGGAATCCCGCGGCTTTGGCCGATATACGGACCAGTCCCCAGTTGAACCTCATGCATGCTGAATACTTTGCAGGGATCGGCAAATACGACTACGCCAGCCTGGTATTGCCCCTGAAAGATAATAAACGGACCCTGGGCCTCACCCTGCTGCGTTTTGCAGTGGATGATATCCCGAATACGGTATTCCTCGTGCAGCCCGACGGCAGTATTAATTTCAGCAATATCACCACGTTTTCATCAGCAGATTATGCCTTTCTGATTTCGCTGGCACAGCAGGTGGACTGGATAAAAAACCGTAAAATGAATTTTGGCATCAACGCCAAGATTATACACCGCCAGGCTGGAGACTTTACCAAATCCTGGGGTTTCGGTTTTGATGCCGCCGTGCAGGTAGTCGGTGACCGTTGGAAACTTGGTATCGTGGCCAAAGACGTGACAACCACTTTCAATGCCTGGTCGTATAATATTAGTCAGGAATGGCGGGAAGTGTTTTATGCCACTTCAAACGATATTCCTTCCAATTCCGTTGAGTTAACGGCGCCGCAGTTAATTCCGGGCTTCAGTTATAATTTCCCGATCAACCAGAAAATCAGTCTGCTGGCTGAAGCAGATTTTGATATTACATTCGACGGCAGACGGAATACGGTTGTCAGTTCAAATCCCATCAGTATCGATCCTAAAATGGGATTGGAATTATCGTATAATAATGTTTTTTTTGTACGCGGGGGTATCAACAATTTTCAACAGACACTGGACGACCGGGACACAACGAACCATAAGAAAGTCTGGATCTATATGCCTTCGATAGGTGCCGGATTCAGGATCGGTGATGTAGCGATTGATTACGCATTTACTAACCTGGCCAATCAGTCAAACCCGTTATATACGCATGTATTTTCGTTAAGAGTAGACCTGGTGGATATGAAAAAGAAAACAGTCAAAAAATAAATCCGCCCCGGTAAACCAAACCGACTATGAGAAAAATTTTAACACTGTGTTTAATCTGGGTTGCCGGCTGCGCTATGGCACAGCCCTATAACAACGAATGGATTGACTTCAGTAAAACTTATTATAAATTCAAGATCACGGCAGACGGACTGTACCGGATTCCGGCTTCCGTACTCGCCGGTGCCGGATTATCGGCTGCCGATGCAAAGGATTTTCAACTCTTCCGCAATGGCGTTGAAGTACCCATTTATACTTCCGTGAGCAGCGGTCCGCTTTCACCTGCAGATTATATTGAATTCTGGGGGCAGATGAATGACGGGAAAGCCGATAAGCCACTTTACCGCAACCCGGCATATCAGCATACCGAGAAATGGAGCCTGCAGTCGGATACAGCGGTTTATTTTCTGACGCTCAACCCATCCGGTTCAACCTTTCATTACAATACCCTTCCCAACGATACCAGTACCAATATACTTCCGGCTGAGCCCTATTTCATGTATACCGCAGGAACGTATTTTCACAACCAGATCAACCCCGGACAGGCCGTCGTTCTCGAAGAATATATATATTCATCCTCATACGATCTGGGCGAATTCTGGAGTTCAAATTTCTCCACGCAAACGGCTCCTGTTTCTGATAACCAGAACAACCTTTTTATCTATAACAGCGGACCTGCCGCCAATTTAAAATTTGGCGCTGCCGGATGTTCTGATACCCTGCGGAATATCCAGGTGAAAGTAAATAATACCCTTGTCAAGGATACGGTACTCAATAACTTTAGTGATATCGTGAGTAATGTAACCATTCCGCTGTCATCGCTTAACACATTATCCACCAGTTTCCAGTTCATCAATAATTCGCAGGCTTTAACTTATGCTGACAGGCTGGTTGTTTCCTTTTATGAACTGACTTATCCCAGGCAGTTTAATTTCGGAGGACAGGCAGATTTTTCTTTTCAGCTGGCGGCAAAAGCGAGCGGGTATTTTTTAAAGATTTCCAATTTCAATCAGGGAGCCGCCATTCCTGTATTATACGACCGGACAAGCGGTCAGCGGTTTGTCGCCATTGCTTCGGCAGGTGTAGTGACATTTGTCTTACCCGGTTCAGCTTCAGCCAGGGATCTTGTTCTGGTCAGCGAGGATCCTTCCAATATTGGCATGATTAATTCCCTGACTCAAAAGAATTTTATATCCTATGCCGATCCTTTGAACCAGGGAAACTACCTGATCATCAGCAACCCGGTATTGTATACGGGTACCCATGGAAATAACCCGGTAAATGATTACATGAACTACCGGGCATCTGCCGCCGGGGGTTCTTTTACGGCCCGTGTGATGGATATTAATGAACTGACTGACCAGTTTGCTTTTGGAATCCAGAAACATCCGCTGGCCATTAAAAATTTTATTAATTACGCCCTGAATACATATAGTCAGAAACCGGCTTATGTGCTCCTGCTCGGGCGTGGTATGACTTATACGGAATACCGGGCGAACCAGGGAGACCCGGCTACGGAACTGCTCAACCTGGTACCTACTTTTGGTTTTCCCGCATCGGATGTTATGCTGGCTTCGGCCGACGGAGCGGGTTCCGTCAACCGGATTCCGATCGGACGTATCGGGGCAGTGAAAGGTTCCGAAGTGGAAGACTATCTGAACAAATTAACGGATTATGAGCAGGTTCAGCAGAACGCACCCAATACGGTTGATGGAAGGGCCTGGCGAAAAAATATAATGCATGTAACCGGCGCCACCGAACCTTTTCTGGAAGCGGTGCTTTGCAATTATATGGCTTTTTATCAGCAAGCCATTTCAGACACCCTGTTTGGCGCAAATGTATTCCGGTTCTGTAGTTCTTCCATCGATCAAAGCAACCAGACTGCCAATGCACTGTTTCCTCAGTTATTCAATAATGGAATCGGTGTACTCACTTATTTTGGTCATTCATCTTCTTCAACTCTGGGCTTTAACCTGGATGATCCCAGCATATATAATAATCTGTCGAAATATCCCGTCATGTATGTAAATGGCTGTTATGCGGGCAATTACTATACCTATGATCCCGGACGCCTGACCACGGCAAAATCACTTTCTGAAAATTATGTGTTGATTAAAGATAAAGGCGCCATCGCTTATGTGGCCAGTTCGCATTTTGGCGTGGTAAATTACCTGAACCTGCTGCTCACGGACCTCTATGATTATATGGGGCACAGCGACTATGGCAAAAGTATCGGCACCATCGAAGCCGACGCCGGCACCAAAGTGCTTGGCCTGCTGCCATTGGATTTTATAGCCAGATGCCAGACAGAGGAAATGAATATACATGGAGATCCGGCCATTACTATCAGTGATGAGAAATTACCTGACTATGATATCGAACTCCAAAATCTAACCATCAGCCCCACATTCATTTCGGTATCAGATAACTTTTTTAATGTCTCAGCTAAATTTTACAATCTCGGGAAAGCTGTTTCCGATTCCATCACGGTGCTTATTACCAGGAAATATCCCGATGGCACATCAGCTACCATACTGAAAAAACGAATCCCGGGCATCCGTTTTACTGACTCGGTACAACTCCAGATTCCCATTGTAGCCACCCGGGATAAAGGTCAGAACTATATTACGGTAACCATCAATTCAGACAATGATGTATCCGAAGTGACATTGGCAAATAACAGCGTGACTTCCCCTTTATTTATTTACCAGGACGAACTCACACCCATCTATCCGTATAACTATGCCATCATTACCACGCCTTTTGAGAAATTGTATGCTTCCACGGCCAATCCTTTCGCTCCACTGACACAATACGTGATGGAAATCGATACAACGGAAGCATTTAATTCTCCTGCAAAAATCAGCAAAAACCTCAGTTCTGTTGGAGGGGTTTTTGAATTCGATCCGGGCATTCAATATATGGACAGCACCGTTTACTACTGGAGAACATCCATGGTTCCTGCACAGTCCGGTCAATACCATTGGAATGAATTTTCTTTCATCTATATAGATTCCCTGAAAAGTACGGTCGGCTTTAACCAGTCGCATTATTTTCAGGACAGGAACTCCACAATGAATCAAATTTTCCTTGATTCATCAGACAGGACATACAAATTCGATTCAACCCAAAATTCACTTTATGTCAGGAACACCATTTATCCTACCGGATCCGCTTTACAAGCAGATTTTACGGTAACTTTTAATTTTAAAACGATCATAGGTCCCGGATGTAATTATAACGAACTCATTTTTAACATATTTGATCCTGTAACTTTTAAGCCATGGGCAAATAATTTTACCGGGTCGACCGGATTATATCAAAGCGAATTGGCAACCTGCGGAACCCAAAGAGAATACAATTTCGACTATTTGTATACAGACGCCGTTAACAGGAAAAAAGCGATGGATTTTCTGGATTCCATACCTGACAATGCTTATGTTGTCATAAGAACGAATTCCAGCCCACTTCAAAACGGCAATGTTTATATTGATCAATGGAAAGCAGATACCAGTTTATACGGACATAATAATTCCCTTTACCATAAACTAATATCCTTGGGATTTACGATGCTTGACTCATTTACAACACCTCATGCCCTGGCATTTGTTTATAGAAAAAATAATCCTTCATTTATACCCCAACAAACCATCACACAAACCATTTATGACCGGACATTTATTTCCACAAATTGTATTTCACCCGGAATGTCAGGAACCATTACATCTCCTGAGTTTGGTCCGGCAAAAAAGTGGAATTATCTGCACTGGCGCGGAACGTCAACGGAATCGCCATCCACTGATTCTATTGGCTTACAGGTTTACGGGGTTGACACAAGTGGAAATTCAAGCCTGATGTATTCCCTCAATCAAAATACACAGGACCTTGATATCTCTGCAGTAAGTGCAACACAATTTCCCTATATACAATTAAAATTAATTACCCAGGACACCATACACGCCACTCCTTATCAATTAAAATACTGGAGATTGAATGATGTTCCTGTGCCGGAAGGCGCGCTGGCTCCTAATATTTTTCTTACAGGAAAAGACTCAGTGGAACTGGGCGAGCAAATTCAGTTCGGCATAGCATTTAAAAATATCAGTTTGTCTTCGTTCGACAGCCTGAAGATATCCTTTAAAATTATCGACAAGAATAATGTTACCCATATCATTCCCTATCCTAAAACAAAACCGCTGATCAGCGGTGACACGATTAAAATCGTTTATAACATAGACACCAAAAATTATCCGGGGTTAAATACAATCAATGTAGACGTAAACCCGGCTAATGACCAGCCCGAACAATATCATTTCAACAATTTCCTTTTCAAAAACTTTTATGTAAATGTGGATCAGACCAACCCCCTGCTGGACGTAACATTCGACAATGTGCATATCCTGAATGAGGATATTGTTTCCGCGAAACCACATATTTTAATAAAATTAAAAGACGAATCAAAATTCCTGTTATTGAATGATACCTCTGTTTTAAAAGTACAACTGAGATATCCGGACGGGTCTTTACATCCATATTATTTTACCAACGACACTCTTCGTTTCACACCGGCCACAGGCAGCGCAGACAATACGGCCAGTGTGGAATTCAGTCCTGTATTTACAAATCAGATTAATCCGCAGGGAGATGAATATACACTAATTGTGACAGGTTCCGATAAAAGCGGGAATGCGTCAGGAACGATTGCATATACAGTAACCTTCAAAATTATTACAAAAGCAATGATTTCGAATATGCTGAATTATCCCAACCCCTTTACAACTTCTACTGCCTTTGTTTTCACTATTACCGGCAGCGATGTTCCTCAAAACATAAAGATTCAGATCTTAACTATTACAGGTAAAGTAGTAAGAGAAATTACCAGGGATGAACTAGGGCCTTTGCATGTTGGCCAGAACATTACTGAATTCAAATGGGATGGAACGGATATGTACCATCAACGTCTGGCAAATGGTGTTTACCTCTATCACGTGGTCACAAACCTCAACGGAAAATCACTGGATAAATACCAATCACCATCTGATAATACCGATCAGTATTTTAATAAGGGATATGGCAAAATGTATCTGATGAAATAATCAGGGTGCAGGTTTAAAACCCGCTTTAATTGTTGTACCGCGAAACCTGAAAAACAGGCAGCTATCGGGTAATTGCCCGGGTGAAACCGCATCATTCATAACCATCCTCTTAACCCGTTCGTCGCAATCCGACTGTATAAAGGATGTATTTTTAATTCCTTCCGGGAATATCAGCTGACGCGGATGAAAAAAATAAACTGCCCGGTAACCAACATACAGCAGGATGAATGCCGTTGAAATACTTTTAATCCCGGCATTAAACCTGTAGCCAAATTTATTATCCATAAGCCCGATATAAGCGACAAAAGGGGCATATTGAAAATAAATTAACGGGAGCAGAAATCCCGTTCCAAAGCGTGGATCCGGCGCCTTGATGAACCAGACAGCAGATCCTGCAACTGCAATAACAAAAGCTGTAATCATTTTTTTGGTATAATTCCTTACCCAAATCTTAAAAAACAGCAAATTCAACAAGGCCCCCAATACGATCAACAACATAACTACTTTATCTATTAAGTATAAATGCCTCCACCAAACCGGAATCCAGGTTGTAAAAGGCTGATCATACTCCTTTAAAACGTTTTCCATTAAAATAGGATACCGTGCATAGGAAGTAATAAAATGTTGAAGTCGTAAAACACGGGATTGTTCAATCCTCCAGTCAAATAAATCAATCGCTGAAAATGAAGATGGATAGAAGGGGTAGCCTGTGGAAATTATATTCCGGATAATGATTGGAGCCAACAATATAACAGCCGCAAAACAGACAAGCCCGGCAAACAAAAATCTTCTCTTAAAAATCGCATTACCAAAAATCAGCAATGGAATCAATAAGACCGGGATTGCTGAAAGTTTTACAGCAACAGCAATGACTGAAAAAAAAACAGCCAGTAAATCCGATATTTCCCTCATGTCATGCTCCTGCTTTCCGATATAAAAATAAAAACCCAGCAGGATAGAAATGGCAGCTATAAAGTCAGGGCTTAATGAAGACGCGGTGAGCCTGATTTGTGTCCAGGATAAAATAGAAAATAGAAGTAAAATCAAATACCAGATTCCGTTTTGAATTGAGATTGTGCCGGAAATAATCTTTTTACTTTTAGACCCATTGGATACCAGGAATACAATAAACCAGCCCATTACACACCCATTTAAAGGGAACCACGGTCCTGACCGGAAAATCGAAAAATCAAAAAAAGCCATCACGGCGAACCACAAGCTTTGAAATCCAAATTGCAGTTTCAGGTTCGCGATGCCCGGAATTGATCCATACTTATCAAAAATTTGTGTTGAAAAGGAATGGTAATTTAATGTATCCGGATGTATAACCAAAGATGTGCACAGAAACAGAACCATCAACAGGGATGCTCCCAGGAAAACAAAATCCGAAACGGAAAGACCGGCAAATGGCTTTCCCAACTGGCTTAATAATTGCTTGCGATTGGCAGGCTTTAATAAAACCAGCAATGCCGGCACCTGCAATGCAAGTTTAATCGCTGTGTTTAAGGGTATAACCAGGGAAATATAAAATGAAATGATCCCGATAAATGACATACCTGTAAAGCAAACCGTATAAAAATCAATCCCTGCAAACTCTTTGACCCCGAAGAATAACTTCAATAACTGATTGCCCCAGATAAGGCAAATCAAAGAAATATATAACCAGGATATCAGTTCAAAAATCATAGATACTACTCACTTATTTTATATTCACCACCTGTAAAAATATCGTTGCCCGTGATTTTTAACCGGAATCCATCCGCTATATACTTACCCCGGGCCTCCAATCTGGGATCCGGTGTGTAAAGGCAGGGCAATTCGGTATCATAGCAACGCGGATTCCAGTTATTTAAAACTTTTTCCGGTATATGCAATTGAATATGATCTACCACGATGGTTTGCACGGCCGGTACGGGTAGAGGATGAGGTGTTAAAATGTTCCGATATTCATTATTTCGCACAGCTTTTGAAACACCGTAAAATAAAACCATCATACTGGTAAGTATGAGGGAGTATTTTATTATTCCCAGCAGTGACTCCGGGATAGAAGGCAAACATTCGATGGCTGCGAAAATGCCAAAAAGAAGTGAACCGTAAATAAAACGCGGATCTGGTGCTATAAAGAACCAGGAAATCAGTTGGGCGGCCATCACGAAAAGAAAAATGATGAACAGCCGGTTTTTCATTTTATTTGCCCGCATAAGCAGAACGATATATCCTAAAAATGAAAGGGTAAGGATCAATTTATCAAAGCGAAAGAGATATCCATACCAGCTTAACATCCAATTAGGAAAAACCAGTTTTGCTGTCAATGACATAGGTTGAAACATCGGATTAACCCGGTTGTAGAATTTAATGTATCTGGATATTTCAATAAGTTTCATTTTATCTGCTTTCCAGTCGAATGAAAAGAAATCCAACTGGTAAACAGGGAAAAAAGGATACCCGGATAAAATGATATTCCGGACCAGAAAGGGAATGATGATGAATCCGACTGTGAAAAAAGTAAAAAACAGTTTCCTCACCGAAACCGGCTTCAAAAACCGGTAAATATAAAAAAGGCTCAATAACAACAATGGAAAATTCATTATTCGAACCGTAAACAGATAAACGGGCCAAATCAGCCACTCGACTGGTGCTTCCTTTGGATTGCTATATAAATCGATAAACAAAACGATAATACAACAAGTGCTTATAAAATCGTAATTCGCACTCAGGGCCGATCCTCTGATCATCGGCCAATTCAAAAGGCATAAAATCAGTAAAACAAGACAAGCCGTCGTAAAACCAATTGATTTCGCCGAATTGTTTCTGATTGAATCAAAAATTATTTCCAGCAGATAGTAGCATAACCAGAGTGACAATAATCCATTCAGGGCTCCATAAGTATTCAGGCCCTGAACCGGATAACTAAACAGGGCGATGGATGTAAACCAGGAACTATTAAATCCAAACCTTAAATGAAGGTTCGCAATACCCGGAACAGACCCATACTCCTGTATCCATTTCACCATCTGAATATGATAACTTTCCGTATCATCCATTTTGACCGGACCGGCATTCAGGATCAAAATCATAATAAGAAAACAAAAAAGACATAAGTAAAATAAACGGTCCTGATGAATAAAACTATCCAGGCATTTTCTGACTGCAACAGTTATTCTATTTTTAAGATTAATGGAAATAAGAACAGATAATATTAAAAAAAATGAGCAGGTAAACAAAGTTATGGGTAAAAATAAAACAGCCCATTGTCCGAACACAGTAGCAACTATTAACCCGATTATCAGATAATGAATAATTAATTTACCGCCCTGAATTTCCTTTGGAAAAAAACTATAGGTAAGGATACCAAGCCATAAACAAGCAAAGGTGATGAGAATATAATATAGAATTAAATAAAGCATAGAAGAGCAGACTTAAATAAAATACTTTTTCAATCCCAGGAAAAATCTTTCATAGGTGTAATAACTAATTATTGCCAAGATAATGGCAACAGATGTTGAAATAACTGACTTAAACAGATTAGCCGTCATTGAATTATATAAGCCTGGAAATACAAGAAGGCCTGAGTTAAAAAGCCAGGTTATTGGCCAATGAAAAATATATACTCCATAAGAAATTTTACCCAGATAAATCAGCACCCTGGAATTAAAAATTTTAAACAAAAAATTCTCCGGATTGATGGAAGTCCAAACAATCAATCCCCAAAACAATGCAACAGCCGGAAAAAGACAACAAGCCAAATAAGGTATCCGGCTATTATAAAAAACCTTAATAAATGGCAGTGCAATAAAAATTAAAATAAAGAGTATTAAAATCAAAAATTTATTACGCTTTCCCATTTCTGTATTCCCCTGATATTTAAAAACAGCCAGTATGCTTCCCACACATAATCCGTCGATTCTGGTAAATGTATACAGATCTGCATAAGAAATATTATCAAACTGAAGTAACCACGTAAGTAGTCTAGATACCAGTAGTATTAACAGCAAAATCAACAAAAAACTGATAATTTTTTGAATTGGTTTAATCAACAATATAATCAATGGGCTGATTAGATAAAATTGTTCCTCTAACGCCAGTGACCAAAAATGATTTAGAAAATTATTATTCCCGCCCGGGTAGAGTATGAATAGCCAGTTTTGAATTTCAAACCAAAACCATTTTTGGTTTCTTATAAAATATTTCGGATTGAAAGAATAGGAGACAATTTTTGGCAGGATGAACAAGAATAAAATCAGGCTCAAATAATAAATAGGCAATATTCGAAGAGCTCGCCTGGCATAAAAGTTTCCAAGAAAGTGCCTGGAACCTCTTTGCTTCAATAAAATTCCGGTAATCAGAAACCCTGAGAGAACAAAAAACAAATCGAGGCCAATCCAGCCAGATCTGAAAATCGATATAAAGTCGAAATTATGATATAATATAATTAGGACAATAGCCAGCCCTCTTAGACCATCAAGTGCAGGATAATAATTCCCAAATGAAA
The DNA here is from genome assembly GCA_002413325.1 of Chitinophagaceae bacterium UBA5175. GTDB lineage: Bacteria > Bacteroidota > Bacteroidia > Chitinophagales > Chitinophagaceae > Puia. The sequence goes on from DHWT01000117.1 coordinate 23,122, forward strand.
AATTTCGTGTGGGAAAAGAGTTCAAGGGTGAATTTTTCATATTTAATCCTCAGAAAGGCCCAGTTCTTTTTCCAGTTATCCTCTCCACATATTTCCCGATCAGGTCGAATTCGATATTCACCCGGGAACCCGGAACCAGTTCCCGGATATTGGTATTTTCAAATGTATAGGGTATGACTGCAACGGAGAATGCATTATTGGATATGTCAAAACAGGTGAGGCTGACGCCATTTACGGTAATGGATCCCTTTTCAATAATCAGGTTCCTGAACGACTCCGGGAATTCAAACCGGTACAGCCAGCTCCCGTCGCGGTTTTCCCTTCCAACGCACTGCGCAGTGGTATCCACATGGCCCTGGACCATATGTCCGTCTAAACGGCCGTTCAGCTGCAGGCATCTTTCGAGGTTTACGGAATCACCAGCCTTCCATAGTCCGAGATTTGATTTTCGGAGGGTTTCCTCAATAGCAGTTACCAGGTAGGAATCCCCGGTTACCGACTCAACGGTCAGGCAGACCCCATCATGTGAAAGGCTTTGGTCCACCCGAAGCTGTGGGGCCAGGGAAGAAGAAATCCGGAAGGTTTTGTTCGATCCTACTTCCGAAATAGAGGAAATGCTGCCTGTCGCTTCGATGATACCCGTGAACATGTCGTAAAAATCGGGATTTTAACCCTTTTATTTATTTATTTTAAAAAACTCCTTATCTTTGCAAACCGAAATTCATTTTAAAGGAGAACCTATTATGTTGATTATCGATTCAAAGGATTGCGAAAATATTGACAAAGCCTTAAAGAAGTATAAGAAAAAATTCGAAAAAGCCAAGGTATTGATTCAGCTGCGTAGCCGCCAGTCTTTCACCAAACCCTCTATCAAAAGAAGGGGTGAGGTTTTGAAAGCGGTTTATAAGCAACAGCTGGCTACCGGCAAGTTTGATTAATCCGGCATTTTAACCTAATTTATACCAGGGGTCGTCATTGACGACCCCTTTTTATTTAAATTTGGGTAAACCAAGCATCCGGAATTGAACAACTTCAGCCAATCCTTCATTGACTATTTGAAATTCGAGAAAAGGTACTCGGTCCATACCGTCCGGGCATACCGGGACGACCTGGAACAATTCTTCAGTTTCCTGGAATCAACTTTCGGAGAAACGACGCTTCCCGCCATTACAACCTCCCTGATCCGTTCCTGGCTGGCCAGCTTAAAAGAGTCAAAAATCACTTCAAAATCAATAAACCGGAAGATTTCCTCCCTGAAATCTTTTTTTAAATTCCAGTTACGTACCGGGATACTTGAAAAATCACCCATGGCCGGGATTAACAGTCCGAAATCCGGGAAAAGACTACCCGTTTATGTGGAAGAAAAGGATATGCAGCTGCTTTCAAGCCATGTGGAGTTTCCGGACGACTGGCAGGGCAAGACCGACCGACTGCTGATCGGTATGTTTTACAATACCGGGGTACGGCTTACCGAACTGGTTACGCTTAAAAACAGCCAGTTTGACGCAGACGCGGCCACACTCCGGGTCATTGGGAAGGGAAATAAGGAACGAATGATCCCTTTAAGCGCTTCCCTGGTGGCAGAAATCCGGCGCTATCAATATGAAAAACAAATTTCCGGTCGGGAATCAGCTGAAACCCTTCTTGTAAATGATCAGGGCAAAGCACTTTATGTTAAATATGCCTACCTGTCTGTGCGCAAATGGCTTTCCCGGGTAACCACCCTTGATAAAAAAAGCCCGCACGTCCTTCGCCATAGTTTTGCCACCCATTTAATGAACCACGGGGCCGATCTGAATTCAGTTAAGGAACTGCTGGGACATTCCAGCCTGGCAGCTACCCAATTGTATACACATAACAGTATTGAGAAACTCCGGGAAGTGCATAAAAAAAACCATCCCCGGGGCTGAGCGGGCGGGTGAAAATACAGGGAATTTATAAGACTAAATATTTGGAAAAATTCTTGCAAGGAGGTAATTTGAGTATTCAGCCGTCTCTTTAGAAACGACTGTAAAAATGCTCTTGTATTTATTGTTTCATCGTTAAAAAAGCGAAGCTATGAACGTAACCATCCAGACAGTGCACTTCGAAGCCGACAACAAATTAGTTGATTATGTAAATAAGAAATTAACGCGGCTAGATACGTTCCACGACAGAATCGTTAAGGTAGAAGTATATCTCAAGCTAGACAACGTGGTTCATACTATTAAGGACAAGGTCGCAGAGATTAAAGTACATGTACCGCGTCAGGATTATTTTGTAAAATGTTCTTCAAAATCATTCGAGGAGTCATTCGATAAAGCCATGGGATCACTGATCAATCTGATCAAAAGAAAAAAAGACAAGCAGGCTGCCTAGAGGCAAAAACCCCTTTCAGGGGTTTTTTTATGCAGGTTACATGCCGTGGAATGGAGAATCTCAGGTATTCCGGATAAAAAATACTTCAAAATTTTTCCATTTAACAAATTCGCTTACCTTTGCCTTCCCAAAAAAACGGGCGGGTAATTCCATCAGTTTTAGTTCTTTGTATCAGGGTCAGATCCGTATGAATTAAAGAAATCATGCCAGAGTAGCTCAGATGGTAGAGCAGCTGATTTGTAATCAGCTGGTCGGGGGTTCGATTCCCTTCTCTGGCTCAGCTGTCAGAACAGGCTGTCCCGGACAGGGAGGCGGTTCATGTCTGGCAGGAAACAGGACACCATCGGGGCAAGTAGTCAAGTGGCCAACGACAACAGACTGTAAATCTGTTCTCTTCGGAGTTCGGTGGTTCGAATCCATCCTTGCCCACTACGCGCGCCGGAGGCGCGCTGTGAAAGAATCTGGAAATTCGGGAATTGGAGACCAGCATTTCCAGATAAATCAGTTCTTTGTTTTAGAGAAACGGGTAAAATGAATTTGAAAATGAATTTCGTTTCAATATTCTTAATGCCCCAAATTCTCGAATTTGTATATGCGGAAGTAGCTCAGTTGGTAGAGCGACAGCCTTCCAAGCTGTAGGTCGCGGGTTCGAACCTCGTCTTCCGCTCTCATCGGCCGGAGCTTAAGCCAGGCCG
>DHWT01000041.1 GCA_002413325.1 Chitinophagaceae bacterium UBA5175
ATGGAAATGGAAAAATGGTTTACAGTTTACAGGGCGGCATTTTAAATTATAAGAAACAACACGAATAGTATGAGCGAAAGGAAACCAAAAAACATTTTTGTGGAGGGGGCTATTACGCCTGCTTTTATTGCGGACCGTATCGGGGAGCACAGTCATAAGACGGATATCGGCGGGGGCNNATAGATGTAAGGGAATGCGGGGAAGAGCCGGCCGCCTCTGAATTCGACCACGAGCATATCCCCTTATCACAGTTAAGGGCAAATTTCAAAATGAACGGAGCGGATACGGTATTGTTTTTTTGTCAGTCGGGTATCCGGAGCGCACAGGCTGCCCGCTGGATGACCGATACGTACGGAAATGAAAAAATAGTTTACAGCCTGCAGGGGGGCATTTTACATTATAAGAAACAACACGAATAATATGAACGAAAGAAAACCAAAAAATATTTTTGTGGAGGGGGCCATAACGCCAGCTTTTATTGCCGACCGTATCGGGGAGCACAGTCGTAAAACGGAAATCGGCGGGCACAGCATTTTTTTAGGACAGGTAAGAGCGGATGTAGCTGAGGAAAATAAAATTATAGCTATTGAATACACGGCCTATACTGAAATGGCGCTCGGGAAAATGCATGAAATCAGGGAAGCCGTTTTCGCCCGGTATCCGCTGAGCTGTATGCACGTGTACCATAGCCTGGGCAGGGTGGCTGCAGGGGAAATCTGTTTGTTTGTATTTACTTCCTCGGCGCACCGCAAGCCGGCCATCGATGCCTGTACCGAAACCGTAGAACGAATTAAGGCGGAACTGCCGGTTTGGGGAAAGGAATTATTCGAGGGTACAGGATATCAATGGAAAGAAAATAAATAATAAAATACCGCACCTGGTTCTGATCGTTTATAATAAAAAAAGATCATGGTAAATATTACCGCTAAGTCAGATACCTTACGCCAGGCTGTTGCTTCAGCCATTGTAACTGTTTCCCGGCCCGAAACCATCGAAGCCGTACTGAACCGCCGTGTGCCCAAGGGTGATGTATTCGAGTTTTCCCGTGCGGCCGGACTGCTGGCAATTAAGAAAACCAGCGATATGATACCCGATTGTCATCCGCTGCCTATTGAATATGCGGCCATTACCTACCGGGTGGACGGACTGCGTATTATTATTAGTGTAGAAGTACATACGATTTATAAAACGGGGGTGGAGGTGGAGGCAATGCATGGCGCCTCCGTTACAGCGCTTACGATTTATGATATGCTGAAACCACTGGACAAGGCAATAGAAATCGGTAGCATAAAGCTCGAAGAGAAAAAAGGCGGCAAATCGGATATTAAATACCAGTATCCCGATACAGTCCGGTGTGCGGTGATCACATGTTCGGACAGTGTTTCAAAAGGATTAAACCCGGACTTCAGCGGCGATACCATTGTAGACAAACTGAAACAGCATAAGGTATCTGTTTCCTCCCGGGAAGCGATAGCCGATGATTTTGATACGATACAGGCGAAGATCCGCCAGCTGGTGGCAGCCGGTTACCAGATGATTGTTTTTACGGGCGGTACCGGTTTATCACCACGCGATGTGACACCAGATGCCGTGTCGGCCCTGCTGGAGCGTGATATTCCCGGTTTGATGGAAACCGCGCGCGCCTATGGTCAGCAGCGCACGCCCTATGCCATGCTGTCCCGCGGTGTGGCCGGGTTCATCGGCGATACCCTGTTGATCACACTTCCCGGCTCACCGCGTGGCGCGGAAGAAAGTATGGATGCGATATTCCCTTATATTTTACATGTATTCCGTGTGAAGGAGGGAGTGAGGCATGATTAGGATACCGGGAAATGGATCACAGGTCTGGTACTAGATCCATTTCCCGGGACGCCTTTTAATCTTCTTTAATGAAAGCACCTTTTTCATCAAAGATCAGGTCCTTACCCTTAATCTCTGCTTCATACATATGCCTGCCTGCTGCGTCAGTCACCTTGCCTGCCTCCACTATTTTAGCACCATGATAATGTTTACTAATATAGGGAGAGACGTCTGCAGGCAATTGACTTACCGGAATTGCAACGACAATCTCAACAAAATTTGCAGACGGAGTAAATGCGACCGAACTGTCTTCACCTGATTTTCCACCCCAGTTTGCTTCAAAATTTCCTTTTTCCTTTTCCCAGCTGACCTTTGCAGCATGCGGGTATTTCATAGAAAAAGCGGTTTTAACTGCGGCAGGTACTTCTTTTTCTTTCAGATTCTGGGCGACGGCTTTACCGGCCATCGTAACCGCGAAAAGCAATGATGATAATAATAACTTTCTCATAGATATCCGATTTTTAAAATTTTCGTTACGGTAAACTACATTTCAAAATGGTATACATTCTGAAGATCTGTAAATACAATTTGTTAAAACCCGAACCAGGATAAACGTTATGGTTTCAGGGTTTTGAAACCAGGTACTTATTAGAGGGATTCAGCAGGGCCATTTTGTCCTTTAAGCTTTCAAATGTTTCCATGGGCGCTTTTGTAGAGAAAAGATTCATGATCCATGCAGGAACTGAGCCCCCGGGATCCACTTCGAGCACATAATTCAGATGAATACTCTTATTGGTAACCGTGGTGATTTCCCAAACGCCTTTGGAATAGGGAATCCTCACCAGGTTCTTAATTGCTGGCCGGTAATTCTTCTCCCCGACGGAAATCACCTTTAAAGATTGGGATACGGAGTCAGTGGTTATATCCATAACGGCATACAGGTCCCTGTTTGAAGCGGGCCAGGGAGCGTTGATTTCTGAATAATAAATAAGTTTATTGGCGCCCTCCTTTTTAATGAGAACAGATTTCTTTAAGGAATTAGACCATTGGGTATACTGATCGACATCCATCAGAATGGTTGCCAACTGGTAAATGCTGCCTGGCAGATCCATTTCCACTTTGATATCATTAAACAGGGAACGATCAGATTGCCGGGTACTGATTTTTATTCCTTCTTTTTCTTTTCTGACTATCCACTTATTCTGTGCATGTAATGATCCTGCCAGGAGTACCATGTTTAAACAGAAGCCATGGACCTTTAATAAATGCATATTGCAATATAGGGTATAAACAAGGGCGCACTTAACTGAATTCGTTTTTAACATATAGTCAGGTAATTATTTCAGGCGGTTCAAATGGTATATAATAATTTCTGCGGTGTCTTTTACCTTTTATAACATTTCATTATGTTTTTTTTATTTCGGACACCCAACCTTTTTCAAATTCAGAAGATGTACACATTGAGTATATCGGCAGGTGAAATGAAATTCTTTACCGGAGCTTTATCGCATGGCAAGGGATGGTGATATAAATCTTATGCACATGGTATGCTGCTGAATTTGTAACTTAAATGTCTGTTTCCCTTTTTGATCAGGCTACCCTTCATTCCGATTGTCTGTTTTAATTTTAAATTATTCACGATGTTATATGGACAAATGATGAAGTTCCCGCTGACTACTCATTCCATAATAGAATACGGTAACCGGGTATTTCCACATAAAGAAATTGTTTCCAAAATGCCGGATGGATCCTGGCATCGATATACCAACGCTGAAATGTACAAAAGGACCAAAAAACTGGCGTCCGTACTGGTCCGTCAGCTGGGTGTTCAGCCGGGCGACCGGGTTGCTACATTTGCATGGAACCACTATCAGCACCTGGAATTATACTTTGCGATTCCGGGTGCGGGAGCTGTATGCCATCCGTTGAATATCCGGTTGTCGTCTGAACAGATTGAGTTCATCGTTAACCACGCAGAAGACAAGGTGGTTTTTCTGGATGCAAGCCTGATTGCATTGTTTGAACCATTCGCCAGCCGCTTAACAACAGTGAAGCATCTTGTAATTATGAATGCATCAGACGAATTACTTACCTCACTACCCAATATATTACACTATGAAGACCTTATTGCGCAGGGAAAGGATGATTTCGACTGGGTTGAAGTTGATGAAAACCAGGCATGCAGCATGTGTTATACCAGCGGCACAACGGGTAATCCGAAAGGGGTTCTGTATTCACATCGTTCCACCTACCTGCATGCCATTACGACTATGACGCCCAATGCAGCGAATATCAGTTCGGCGGACAGGTTTCTGTCAATATGCCCGATGTTCCATGTAATGGCCTGGGGATTTCCGTATATGTGTTTGCTTGCGGGGGCAGATACGATCATGCCATCAAAGCACCTGCAACCTGCTTCCCTGATAGATATGATGCAAAAGGAAAAAATAACCTTAGCCAACGGGGTGCCGACCATCTGGATGGGAATTTATGAAGAGTTAAAACGCAATCCCATAAAGGGGAATTTATCATTAAAGGAATTTATGGTAGGTGGTTCGGCATTTCCCGCCGGTTTGATCAGAAGATTTGAAGAGGATTTTGGTATTGCCTGTTTTCATGGCTGGGGCATGACTGAAACTTCTCCTGTTGTTACAGTTTCGCGGCTGCAGTCTCATCATCATATTATGAATGATGGGGATAAAATCAGGATACGTGCCAAACAGGGAATAGAAATGCCGGGTGTCGAAATACGTGTAATGCAGGAGGATGGTACCATCGCGAAAAAAGACGGCAAAACCTTCGGGGAGTTTGAAGTAAGGGGACACTGGATCATCAGCGGGTACTATAAAATGGAGAATATAAATTCTCATTCAAAAGATGGATGGTTCAAAACAGGTGATGTGGGAACCATGGATGAATATGGCTACATGGAATTGACAGATCGTACGAAGGACCTGGTTAAGAGTGGCGGGGAATGGATATCGAGTGTTGCGCTCGAAACAACTTTAATGAACCATCCTCATATTGCAGAAGCTGCCGTAATTGCCATTCCGGATGAAAAATGGGTTGAACGGCCCCTGGCCTGCGTTGTTTTTAAAGAAGACAAAACCGTATCGGGAAATGAACTCAATGAATTTTTACTCGGACATTTTGCGAAATACCAGCTGCCTAAACGATATGTTACTCTGAAGGAAATACCCAGGACGGGGGTTGGTAAATTTGATAAAAAGAAAATGAGAAGTCTGTATGCTGAGGGCAAATTGGTTTAATAAATAAAATGGTTAAAACAAGTTCGGTGCAAGAGTGAATGTCCGGTTAAATCCTGCAGTGTTAATACTTTTTGTTTGAGGCGTCATCTTTTCGGGCAGCGTTATAAATGCCATATAGTTCGGAATAAACCGCCTTTTTTGTAAACAAACTCTGGTGATTACCCTGCTCTGCTACGGTACCGTCTTTAATTACAATTATTTTATCCGATTGAATGATCGTATTAAGTTTATGGGATATGGTGATGACTGTCCGGCCTTTCATGAGCCTTTCCAGCGCTTCCAGGACGGTTTTTTCGGATTCCAGGTCCAGGGATGTGGTAGGTTCATCCAGAATGAGTATGGGAGCATTCCTGAGTACGGCCCTTGCAATACCGATCCGCTGACGTTCCCCTCCGGAAAGCGTAATCCCTCGCTCTCCCACAATACTTTTGTAACCCTTGGGAAGTTTCAGGATCAATTCATCTGCATTGGCCAGTCTTGCTGCTTCAATAATTTCAATATCATTTGCATCGGGTTTTCCATAGGCAATGTTATCCCGGATGGTACCAAAGAATAACATGGTATCCTGTAATACAAAACCAATATTTCTGCGTAGTCCCTCCAGCGTATAGTCCGTTATATCTCGCCCA
>DHWT01000181.1:0-8528 GCA_002413325.1 Chitinophagaceae bacterium UBA5175
TAAATGGTATCACCAAATATATATACTTAGGTGCAGATTTACAAGTAGTTATAAAATTAATCCAGCCAGTAGGGAGGATAATCTGTTGTAGTTGTTGAAGGAGGAAGAATTCTATCCCATACCATTCCTTCTGTAACAGTTATTTCTCCATGCTCATTCACAACACTGTATTCAATAATATTCTTTCCATTAGAATCAATGCCCACGCAAACAAGGGTCTTTTTTCCAGACTCATCAATGGCATCAAATAGGCGGAAACCTACACAGCCGGGCTGGGATAATGCTTTTTCAATGATTTCCCTACCCATAATAAAGGTGGATGATCCTTCAAAACCATGTAATGCATGATGATCCTTAACCATCTTCTTACCAAGTTCATGAGGAATCTGTTCTCCAAATGATTGGAAATTTACCTGTTCTTTAACGAGTGATTCTTTGTTCATAATCAGAGTTTTAGTGATTTATATTCTGAAACACTACGTAATTAACCTTTAAAAAAAAGATTAAACAACGCTTAGAATAAGTGTTAAAAACCCTTAAATTGCCTGTAATTCAGTATACTATGGCCTTTTAGTAAATGTACGAAGAAAAATTCCTTGAAAAAGTAAAGTAAATTTTCGATAAGCAGATCGTATTTTTACGGTCTGCATTTTAGATCAATAAAGGAGATAAGAATGAAATACAGTGGGTTATCCACAATTTAATTTGAAATGTGGATAAATGTAAACACTTAGAATAATATCAAATATTACAAAAAAGGGGAATTTTACGATTATTCAACTTTAACTTTTTGCGGAAATCGCAATTAATCAGTTGTTTTTGCGTTTACTGGGATAAAAAAGAAAAAAAAGTTGACTGATACCGGACTTAACTGTTTTTCAAGGATTTGGAAGGTCTTACTGGACGGTAAGTTTGGACATTGGATGGTTCTGTGAAAATTGTAACCAGTCAACTTTCTGAATCAAATATACATCGGACGTTTGAGCCAGGCCAGAGCAATATTGCTCAATTTCAATCTTTCATTAATTACCTTATCCATCGTAGAATTGCTATTCAGGAGCATATTTTTATATACTACTATAAATAATCATAATCTGACCGTATAATAACAATTTTACAACCAATCCCTTATGAGCGCGGAATTAGTAATTAAAGTGGCCATTGCCGATGATCATAAAATTTTTCGGGATGGTATCAGGATGGCTTTGAAGGATAAGGATTATTTGAAGATCATTTGGGAAGCTGAGGACGGCCGGGACCTGGTTCATAAAATGCTGTTGAAAAAGCCGGATGTTTTACTTATGGATATACGGATGCCGGAAGTAGATGGTATCAATGCGATCGGTATATTAAGAAAAGAATATGAAGAGGTGAAAATCATCGTACTTACAATGTACGACGACCAGGAAATGATTTCCAAGATGATGGAAATGGGGGCCAATGCTTACCTCACCAAGACAACTGATCCGGAAGAAATCTACCAGGCCATCCTGGCCTGCATGAATGATGATTTTTATTTTAATGACCTGGTAAACAAAGCGGTACTTTCCAAGCTGCAGACCAAACGGCAGGTCCGGCAATTTTATCCGGACCCCATAAAATTCTCTGAAAAGGAAGTAAAAATCCTGAGATTACTTGCCCAGGATAAAACCACGGAAGAAATTTCCAAAGAGGTTTTTTTAAGTCCCCGAACCATTGAAACCATTCGGCAGAACATGAAGACCAAAGTGGGGGCGAAAACCATTGCCGGACTGATCATGTACGGAATGAGAAATAAATTAATAGATTAATTTATTAGTAATTGATGGTAACAACTCCGTTTTTTACGGCATACATTACCAGGCCTACCCGGCTCTTCACATTTAACTTAAGGAAAAGTGCATCCCTGTAATTATCAATTGTTCTTGGACTTATTTGCATTTTTTGGGCGATTTCCTTATAGGTCATTTCAGTTGCCACCAGTTTTAAAAAGGAAATTTCATTGTCGTTTAAAATGATCGCTCCCCAGGCAGAATTTTTTGTACCCTGGGTTTTCATCAAATTGAAAAGTCTTCCGGTAATGGTATGTGAACAATAGGTTCCGTTTTCCAGAATGCATTGAAGTGCATGTTTTAATTCACCGGGCGGAACATCTTTTTTCAGGAAACCCCTGACTCCCCCCTTTATCATATGTATCAGAGACTCCGCATCGTACATGGTGAGTACCAGTATTTTTATTTCCGGGTGATTTTGGGAAATCCAACGGGTCGTAGCGTGGCCATCCATTTCCGGCATATTCATGTCAAGAATTAATATTTCCGGCATGTTGCCGGTATTTAATTTATCTATAAATTCCTTTCCATTATCGGCAACGATGGATACGGAAAATTCATCGAATGACCGGATAACATTTGCCAATGCATCTCTTATTAAAATATGGTCATCGACCAACCCGACTTTTACTGGTGCCTGTGTCTGCTGCATGATTCATATTATTTAATATGGTGTAGTTACTGTAATCCTGGTTCCGTTGCCGGGCTGACTTTCTATTTCGAATTCCGCTTCAATCAATTTTGCCCTGTGTTGCATATTATAGATACCACTCACATGATTGGGTCCTGAAATCTGATCGTTTAAATTAAATCCTTTCCCGTTATCCTGGATCATCAGTTTTAAAAAATCCCGGCTATAACAAAGAGAAATGCAGATATCCGTTGCGGTTGCATGCCGGATGATATTATTCACAGCTTCCTGCACTATACGAAAAAGGATGATTTCTTTTGTTTCGGTTAAACTGACATATTCTCCATTCATATTTAAATGAATATTAAATCTTCCCCCTCTTTGCATGAAACCAACCTGCATTTCGATAGATTTTTTTAAACCTCCTTTTTTAATGATCTCCGCATTCATAGTTCGGGACATGTGTCGTAAATCTTCTAAAGCTTTTTCCAGTATGTCCGAAATCTCAACAATGCTTTCTTTTGCTTCTTCTTTTCTTTCCAGGTCAAGCGTGCCCAGGCCCAGTTTGGCCAGGGATAAAATCTGGCCCACATTATCATGGATTTCCCTGGATATTTCCTGGAATGTTTGTTCTTGAATTTCCAATTGCGCCTTATACAATTCCTTATCATAATTTGCTTTTGCTTCTCTGAGATCTGACGTAAAACCCTTTTGCTTTTTCTGGATGAAGAAAAGAATAATGATAATAAATGAAACCATTACCAAAATAAAAAAGATCAGTAAGCTTAGAATCAAGATAACTTCTGTTCTGGTGACGGGCATAAATAAGCTTTAATAAAGGACATAAAAAGAATTGAAAATAAGAGCTCATTGATTCCATTATAAAGGGTAATAAATGCAGGTGCCATTGCATACAAGACATTAGTGAAAAAGAATATGGGGATCGTGGAGCTAAAATAAAAAAGTGCTCCACAAACCACAAGAAAGCTTGAATCTGCCTTAAAATCAACAACCACATCTGATTTTAAAATCTCATAAATATAAAAAAGGCTTGCAATCGTTATGAGTAGGTTACCTAGTCCATAAAGAGAAGGTAGAGAAGAAAAAATTCCATTGTGAATTCTAGTCCAGGTAAAAAAGCTAAAAGATGTGTAAAAGAGATATAAAAAAAGGAGAATGTTTTTGTGTCTTTGCGCTGGTGTACTTTTAAACAGGAAGTAATAGATTAATGAAAATTCTATGATAGAGTAAATATTAATTTCAGCATTAGCAATGTAATAATAAATATTTTTTTGAGGTAAATGGTCAATAATAGTTAGTAATAATCCATTAATCAATGAAAAAATAATATATAACTGAATTGGGAAAAGAAATTTCTTTTTGTTACCATACCGGATGCTAACAACTAATGCTATTACCGTTGTTGCCAAAATTATGAAATCACATATCCTGTAAAATGTATCATTCATAAGTCAATAGATTAATTCGCGTCTACGAATATATAATCAGAATTTCCGGAATAATTGGGGAAAAAACCCTTTTTGAATAAAATTATTTTCGTATTAAAAGGATATATCAACGATTTGAAGAACACCCCGGCAGCCGGGGGATACAAGTATTATTCACCGGGAGGATTTAAAATCAGCGGTTTGATGTATAAAAATAGATCGAAAAAGGCGATTGCGGGAGATAGTTGCTGGATCGGAGGGATCTGCTAAAAACCCGCCGGCTTAAGAGGGACTGTTCCTGCTAGTGTTTTAAACAGGTCAAAATCTGCACTTTGGGAGATACAAAGTTCCTTCCGGGTTTTATCTATAATTAAAAAAACCTGCTTTTTCAGCGATCTGTGATCTCCTGAAAAAGCAGGCAGTAACATAATGACCCACAAGGGGGCATTGGACAGGATTGGATCGGTTCGGATGGTTTCTCACAGGCCGCTTTCTTTAAACCGCGTCTTGGCGGAACACAGGTATATCGGAAAAAACGGGCTTTCTGAAAAAAAGAAAAATAAGTTGATTGACATTGGACTTCGCAGATCTTTCGGTGGATATTGGAAACTCTTTATGGACGGTAATTCTCGGGATATTGGACTTCACAGGTTGCTTATTCCCGTCAATCAACTTATATCAAATGTAGAATCTTCATCTTTCCGGTAAAAGAGCAGGTTTTCTCGTTTTTACCGGTTCGGCTTTTACTGCCGGATTCGTAGCTTTGCGATCACCCCCACGTTCTTTTTCTATAAAAGGGCGTAGTTTAACCACGTAGAAAAGGATTACCCGTATAATCCGAATTACTTTAATTTCGTAGTTTTCCTATAGTAACTGTAACAAATAATTACCATTTTTAGTGTCGGTTTGCCCCAGGCGAACCCAAAATTCACCGTATGAAAAAACCCGAAGCAAACGGAACCATCAAAGTAATCATCGCTGACGACCATGCTTTGTTCCGTGCTGGTGTAAAAACCGCACTATCCATAAAAAAGGATGTTGAACTGATTGCCGAAGCCGACAATGGCATGCAGCTGCTCAACCTGCTGAAACATATGGAGCCCGACGTGATCCTCCTGGACATCCAGATGCCCATCATGGATGGTATTGCCACCCTGCCTGAGATCCGTAAAATGTATCCCCAGGTAAAAGTGATTATACTTTCCATGCATAACGACCATTCCATGATTTCCAAGCTCATGGAAATAGGAGCCAACTCCTACCTGACCAAAAACACTGATTCTGAGAATATTTATAATGCCATCAAGACCTGCTACGAGCAGGAATTTTATTTCAACGAACTCACCAATAAAGCACTCTTAACCGGACTGCGCACGCGGCGCACTGAACCCAGCCTGCCCCAGGAGGCCAACCTCTCCGAAAAGGAGACCACGATCCTTAAAATGATGTGCGAGGAAAAAACCACCAAGGAAATCGCGGATCTGGTCGATATCAGCCCGCGTACCGTGGAAGCCATCCGGGATAAACTTAAGACCAAGACCGGCGCCAAGTCCATGGCGGGACTGGTGATGTATGCGGTGAAAAACGGGATCATCGAACAACCCTAGTCCCCGTCCGGAACTTGCCGGATTGAAGGCAGGGAGCGATATTTACGTTTTCTTATTCGGTTTTCAGGCTTTTTACCGGGTTTGTCATCGCTGCTTTTATGGCCTGGTAACTTACCGTCAGGAGCGTGATGAATAATGCGGCTGCGCAGGCAGTTAAAATGATCCACCAGGATAAATCAGCATGATAAGGGTAGGTTCCGAGCCAGTTTCCCATGAAATAAAAAGAAAGCGGCACGGCGATGACCAGGGATACCATCACCAGGGCCAGGAAATCCCTGGAAAGCAGGCCCCATAAATTCAAAACCGAAGCCCCCAGCACTTTTCGTACGCCGATCTCCTTGATGCGTTGTTCGGCCATGAAGGAGGCCATGCCGAAGAGCCCCATGCAGCTGATAAAAATCGCAAGCGATGCGAAAAATCCGGCCAGCCTGCCGATGCGTTCCTCATTCCCGAATTTTTTTGCATATTCTGCATCGGCAAACTGGAAGTCAAAGGGTTCTGCGGGGCTATAGGAAGAAAACGTCTTTTTTATTTTTTCCATCGAGGTTTTGGCACCGGCAGCCGGGTTCAGTTTTAACATGGCATAGGATTCCGGGTCCGGGTCAATATGAAATAGCTGGGGTCTGACCGGCTGGTAAGGTGATTCAACAATCATGTCCCTGATCACACCAATTACCTTAAAGGGATGACCATCCCAGGTAATGATTTCACCCACCGGGTTTTTAAAACCAATATACTTCACTGCCGATTCATTCAATACAAAGGCGGCTGTATCGGTTGCGAAGGATCTGGAAAAATCCCTTCCATCCACAAACTGCCATCCCACCGTTTTACCGTATTCAAACGTAACATTCGTGTTGGGAAAATCCACCCCCTGGTTGGGATCCTTTCCCTTCCACATGAATCCGCCGTTCGTAGACCATACGGCGGTGGTCGGACTTCCGGCTTCTGCCATTTCTGCAATGGCTCCGTCCTGGATCAGGTCGTTCCGGACCGCTTCAAAATGTTTGTGGATTTCAGGGGTCAGCAGGGGCACCATAATGAGTCCGTCCCGGTTATACCCGATCGGGCGGTTTTTGGCATACTGGATCTGCCGGAATACCACGATGGTTCCGATAATTAATACGACGGAAACCGTAAACTGTAAAATCACCAGCACTTTGCGTGGCGTCGCAGCAAAACGTCCGGTCTGGAATGTTCCTTTTAAAACTTTTACGGGTTGAAAAGAAGATAAATACAGGGCCGGGTAACTGCCGGCGATCAGGCCTGTCATTCCGCTGAAACCCAGGCAGAACAGCCAGAACTGCGGACTGCTCCACGGTATCTTCATGTTTTTTTCTGCAACGGCATTGAAAGCAGGCAGCAGGATACCAGCCAGGAACAGGGCGACAAGAAGTGCCAGGAAAGCCATCACCAGGGATTCCATGTAGAACTGTCCAATCAGTTGCCGGCGCAGCGAGCCGATGGCTTTACGAATGCCCACTTCCCGGGCTCTTTTTTGTGAACGGGCCGTACTGAGGTTCATAAAATTGATGCAGGCAAGTATCAGCACAAAAACGCCGATCATTCCAAAAAGCCAGACATATTGTATACGCCCACCGGTGTTCACGCCATTTTTAAACTCCTCATAGAGATGCCATTTTTCCATAGGCTGAAGAAAAAGCCGGGGATTATACCTTTTTTCATCCGGAGAAACCTGGCGCAGTTTGGCGTCTTTTATTTTTTTAGAGACGGCCTGCATATTGGCCTGATCCGCAATTTGTACAAAAATCTGGAACGAGTTGTTGCCCCAGGGATTGTTCATGCTGGTCATCCACGGGTCCCTATACAATTTCAGATTCCATGGGGCAATAAAAGATACTTCTGAAAAACTGGAGTTGCCGGGGAAGTCTTCATACACACCTGTAACTTTTGTATTCAGCTTATCGTCCATGCGGATCAGTTTATTCATGGGATCCCCGTTTCCGAAAAGGGCTTTTGCCGCCGAGGCGGAAATCAGCACGGAGAAAGTTTCTTTCAGTCCGGCGCGGCTTCCTCTGAGCATATGCAGGTGGAGCATTTCAGGTGCCTGGGGTTCAAAAAAATTACCGGTTTTAGTAATTTTTTTATCACCAACCGTTAAAAAATGCCGTTCCGTCCAGGAAGACAGGACCACATATTTGAAATCGCTTCCATAGCTTTTCCGCAACTCCGCACCCAGGGGAAGGGGCATGGAATTCCAGGTTCCGATCTCCCCGTTCAGTGTATTATGCTGCATCACCTGGGCGATCCGGTGATAATCCGGGTTGTCCTTGTCGTAGCTCAGTTCATCCCAGATCCACAGCCCGATGATCATCGCTACGGCCATGCCCAGCGCCAGCCCGGTAATATTGATGGCTGAAAAACCTTTATTCTTCCAAAGATTCCGGTATGCTATGATGAAAAAGTTCCTGATCATATTCAATTAATAAATTGGATTTAAAGCGTTCCGACCCGGGCCAGGCTTTGAACTTTTGGCCTTCCCTCTAAAGAGGCAAAATAATGCCATAATACTATCTGTTTATAAATCAGTCAGATATATACATGAATTGAATCCGGACTGCACGGTTTTGATACGCTGGATGTACGCTTACAGGGATCGTTGACCGCCAGGCGAAAGCTGTATAAATCCTTTACCTTCGGAATTACGGAAAAAAATATTGAACTCCCTGATCAATTTTAACGGCGCCCTTACCGGTCCGCAGACTCCTGTCGCCACGGTATTTAACCGGAGTCTGCGTTATGGGGATGGATTGTTTGAAACCATGTATTGGGATGGACAGAAAATTCTGCAGGAGGAGTATCACATGGACCGATTGTTCCGGGGTTTGCTGGTTTTAGCATTCGATTTATCCGGAGGCTTCACCCGGAAGTTTATTTCAGATGAAATCAGGCGCCTTTGCGAAAATAATGTCCATGCTACAAAAGCCCGTGTCCGGCTGAATGTTTTCAGGGAAGACGGATCCCTGCTGCTACCCATGGTTAATAAACCCGTATTCATTATTGAAACTGC
>DHWT01000181.1:8879-11515 GCA_002413325.1 Chitinophagaceae bacterium UBA5175
AACCTGAAAACAAACAATTATCTCTTAAATATCCTGACCCTTCAATATGCCTGGCAGCAGGGTGCTGATGATGCCCTGATCCTGAACAGCCGGGGTAATATCTGTGAAGCCAGCTCCAGCAATATTTTTATGGTTCAGAAGGGTATTCTGTACACACCCGCGTTGTCTGAAGGCTGTGTGGCCGGTGTCAAACGCAGGGAACTGGTTGGAAACCTTCCATCGCTTGGATTCCGGGTAGAAGAAGCAATGATTTCGCCGGAAAGTTTACCGGAAATGGAAGAGGTTTTTCTTACCAACGCCATCCGGGGTATCCGCCCGGTTGCGTGCATTGATGATAAAAGGTACCGGTCTGAACTAACAGTGATCCTTATGCGTTTAATGAATCAGACCAAGGTATGAAACCTGCAGTGAATATTTTCTGGTTCCGGCGTGATCTGCGACTGTCGGATAATGCCGGCCTTTACCATGCACTCCGGTCAGACCGTCCCGTATTGCCGGTTTTTATTTTTGACCGCAATATTCTGGACGGACTGGAAAATAAAGAAGATGCCCGGGTGGAATTTATTTATGAAACCTTACAGTCCCTGCATAAAAAACTGGCTGGCCTGCATAGCTCCATGGAAGTTTTTTATGGGAAACCTGCGGAAGTTTTTTCTTCTCTCGCCGAACGATACGAGGTGGGTACTGTATTCACAAATGAAGATTATGAGCCCTATGCCCGCGAACGGGATGAGCAGATCGAGACCCTTCTTAAGAATAGGGGCACGGAATTTCGTTATTTCAAAGACCAGGTGATCTTTTCAAGGCAGGAAGTAATTAAGGAGGATAGTACTCCCTATACGGTATTTACGCCCTATAGTAAGAAGTGGAAAGCCATTTTGAATTTTCCAAATACCGGATACCTGCATTCTTATCCCGTAGAAAAATATGTAAAGAATTTTTATTCTCAGGATCCGAAGCCACTGCCCGGCCTGGAGTCCATGGGTTTTTATGCTTCCGGCAGAAAATTTCCTTCGCCGGCTCCCGATCGGGAATTGATCAGGGGTTATGCCGGTCAACGCGATTTCCCGTTCCTCGATGCCACGTCCCGGTTGGGTATTCATCTGCGTTTTGGAACAATTTCCATCCGGCAGCTCGTTGCCGAAGCGGTCCGTCTCAGCCCGGTATTTCTGAATGAACTGATCTGGCGGGATTTTTATCAGATGATCCTCTGGCATTTCCCTAAGGTAGGGAAGGGTCATGCATTCAGGGAAGCTTACGAAAAAATTCCCTGGCGGAATAACGAAACGGAATTCGCTGCATGGTGTGAAGGAAGGACCGGCTATCCACTCGTGGATGCGGGTATGCGCCAGCTCAATGAAACGGGTTTCATGCATAACCGCTTGCGAATGGTAACCGCTTCCTTTCTTGCAAAACATTTACTCATCGACTGGCGCTGGGGTGAAGCGTATTTTGCTGAAAAGCTCCTGGACTTTGACCTGGCTTCGAATAACGGGGGCTGGCAATGGGCTGCTGGCACCGGTTGTGATGCGGCGCCTTATTTCAGAATTTTCAACCCTTCCCTTCAGCAGAAAAAATTCGATCCGGATGGTTCTTATATTAAAAAATGGCTGCCGGATTTCCAGGACCTCAGTTATCCCGCACCCATTGTGGAGCATGGGTTTGCGCGAGACCGGGCGATCAGGGTGTATAAAGACGCGTTGAAGGAGTTATGAGTTATGAGTTATGAATTATGAGTTTTGAGTTGGACTTCCAAACTCACACACGAGTCGCTCAGGAAGAATACATCTGTTTATACACCTGCACCAGCGTATCCACCGCTTTCCTCCCTTCCTCACCCAGGGAATGGCTGAACTGGTTTACATAGAGATCTATATGCTGGCGCATTACGGATTCCTGCATTTCCTGTGCATGCCGGGTAACATAGTCCGACAGGTCCGGATAATACGATTCTGCATAAGCAACACTGTCCCGTATTAAACGGTCCAGCTCCGCACGGTCTGCCGGGGAGAATTTATTGCGCATCACAATACCGCCGAGGGGAATGGGTGCTTTTGTTATTTGTTCCCAGTACTCACCCAGGTCCATCTGTTTTACCAGGCCTTTCTGCATATAGGTAAAACGGTTTTCATGGATAATGACGCCGCAGTCCACCTGTCCATTCAATACGGCAGATTCTATCTGGTTAAAAACCATGAATTTTTTTTTCTTTGCCTGGGGAAAAGCCATACTGAACAAAAGGTGCGCCGTGGTCTGTTCGCCGGGTATGGCAATGCTCAGCTGGTTGATATCCTTCAGCAGGATATTGTTTTTCGAGATCAGCAGGGGACCCACGCCTTTTCCCAGGGCCCCGCCTGCATCCAGCAGGGAATAATTTTCTTGCAGCAGGGGCCAGACGCCATAACTGATTTTGCTGACATCCAGTTTTTTTTCCATCGCCCACCGGTTCAGTGTTTGCACGTCTTCCAGCGCCACGTCAAATTCGAAATCGCCGGTATCGATTTTCCGGTTAACCAGGGCATCAAAAATAAACGTATCGTTCGGACAGGGGCTAAATCCTAAAGAGAGTTTCATCAGCTTTTTCTAATTTTTGAATCAGAAAAACCAGCTATGCATGCAGGTTTTCCAGGGCATCT
>DHWT01000325.1 GCA_002413325.1 Chitinophagaceae bacterium UBA5175
TTTGGATTAATTTACCAAGATATGGAACCTCGCCCTGCAATGGATTTTAGCGTCCCCATTCGCAGTCCTTTGTATGTTACCGGCCGGTTATTTCAGCGTTTAACCCTGTTGAAAAATTCATCCTGAAGTTCCAGGGTCTTTTTGTCTGCCTTGATGGCTTTCAACGCCTGGACCAGTGCGTCGATATAATGTTCATTAACCAGCTTTCCCAGTTCAGCGGTTGCTTTAGCGCCTTCGCCGGCATAGTGATTGGGATAATCAGCATACCACCAGATGGCCGTATATACATTGGGTATATTCAGTCGTTTTTGGTTCGCACCCGACTCATTGCGGGCACTATCCATCTTCACCAGGTCGGGCCTCAGGTAGAGAAGCGATGATGTTTCCCTTTCTCCCGCATGCTGGTCCCCCGCCGGATCTGACTGATGTAATCCGGCCATTTTCTTTACATAGGCAGAATCAGCCGGTGGTTCAAAAAAGTATACGGCATAGTTCCGCTGTTTTTCCAGTCTCGTTTGTATAAAGTACCTGATCAGCTCCGGGTTCCCACCGTGTCCGTTGATGATGACGATTTTCTTAAATCCATTCCTGCCGATCTCATCACAGGTTGCTTCCAGCAAATCCCACACAACACGTTCAGGAAGGGCAAAAGTTCCATACTGGTGTCTTGCCTCATTGATCTGACCATAAAAATAATCAGGGAACACCACTGCATATTCCTTTTTCGTTGCCCGGGCAGCCCATTCGCGCACCTGGATCAGGTCGGATCCAATGGGAACATGGGGACCATGCTTTTCCAGGATACCAAAGGGCAGTATGCAGGTCTGGTCCGACATTTCCAGGGCCTTTGGCCATTCGCTTGCGGTAAGTTCATCCCAGCGGCTGTGAAGTTCCTGGGCTATCGTATATCCTGAAAAAATTAAAAATGCCAGTACCATACCGGCCGCCTTTTTCATTTGATGAATCATATTGCTTTTTTTATATGGTGTGTAATCTCCCTGTAGTTTATTGTACCGCTATCGCATGCAAATTGCAAATTAATATTTGCGTAATACTTTTATCCTGTGAAATAATTTGTTCATGTACCTGGAACCATTTTGATACATACATTTTAAATTCCTCTTTATTCCATTCCCGGTAATGCGAAGTATTTTCGGGAGGACCGAAGTCCTTAATTCCCCTTACACTGTTTCTTTCGGGTGTACTGATCACCAGCCATTTAAAATGGATTCTTTTCAGAAAGTCCATCATTCCATCTGGATTTTTTATATGCTCTATGACGTCAGAGCAAATCAGGATATCACATTCCAGTTGTGAAGGGTCAGCCTGTTCGAAAGAGAGCCATTTTTTTGACGGATACTTCTCCAGCAGCCACCGATAGGTGTCTTCGAGTTCAATTCCTGTTGTATCACAGCTGCCAAACATATCCATCAGTTTGTAGGCAGATCCGCAACCTGCATCAACAACCGTTTTACCGCCGGTTTTTTGTAATTGCCGGCTTGCCAGTTCATAAACACTGCGCTGCCATTCATCTTTATTAAACCGGTCGTCAAAGTTTTCAACATGATCCGCATGATGGTATCCTGCTTTTATGCAGTAGATTTTTTTGTGCTGAAATCGTATATTCAATGGTCCCAGCAAACGATACATCCTGCTCAGGATCATTCTCCGTAAAACAAATACACGGTGTTTACCTGGTTTTACTTTCAACATCATCCGGTCTCCATTAAGCGTAAAGTGTATCGGTTATCCATGAAGTTATTCACCTTCCGGTGCTTTTTTCATATGCTCCCCGTTTCTTTCCAGGAATTTTTCCCGGATGATTTGCTGAACCGGAACACCCCGGATCTTGCTTTCAAGCCAGGAAATGATGTCCAGGTACACAAAAGCGCGGGTTTCAAAACGGTTTTTTTCATAAGTTTTCAGCCGTTCCAGCAGGCCTGAAAATTCAGGTTTCAGTTCTTTGGGCTCCAGTTGAAATGATTTTCTCAGGAAGCGGAAAATCTCCTCTTCCACCCTGCTCAGGTTTTCCATTTTTGCCATAAACCGGTAAACCGATTTGATCAGGTATTCCAATATACTGTCATTACCCAGTTCATAGTGCGCAATCAGGTGCAGCAGGCGCGCATAACACTGGAGATCCGTGCGCAGATCCATTTTCCAGTTTATGATTTTGTTGAGATACTTAATGGTATTTTCATAGTCCCCGCTGCCGAAATAGAGACTCGCGAATTTGTAATAAAAAATGAGGATCCGGTGACGGTCCAGGTAGATTTCATATTCCTTCAGCTTTTCTTCGATAAAAGGAACCAGGGTAAGTCCCTCTGTAAAAGTGCCGTCGATAAAATGCTGGTTGATTTTTGCAATGTGCAGGTAAACGAATGTCTGGATGCGGTTGTTATCATTTTCCCTGACCGTATCCGAGTGAAAAAATTTTTCGAAACGGCTGAGCGTTTCAAGAAATTTCGGATAATTCAGCAGGTCGAAATGGGCTCCCAGCAGGTTGTGCATGCCTTTGATATAGTGGGCAGTCTCTATCGGAATCATGCCGGGCTGTTTTTCGAATAATTCCACCCAGCGGTGGGTATACCGGTAGTAGGACAGAAAGTCCTGGCCGATAAATGCAAACCAGCTGTAGCATTGGTACAGGTAAAGATTTTCGTAAAACCCCTTCCGG
>DHWT01000105.1:0-241 GCA_002413325.1 Chitinophagaceae bacterium UBA5175
CTTCCATCAGGATTCCGGCACTCTCGATGATGTTTTCGTAAGTATATATGGGACAACCGAAGCGCACGGCCAGGGCCAGGGCATCGGAAGTCCGGGAATCAATTTCAACGGTATCGTGTTCGCTGACGCAGATGAGCTTGGAATAAAAAATTCCTTCCTGCAGGTCAGAAATGATGATTTCCTGCAGATCGATGGAAAAGGCTGTCATAAAATTCTTCATCAGATCGTGGGTCAGGGGACG
>DHWT01000105.1:507-9025 GCA_002413325.1 Chitinophagaceae bacterium UBA5175
CTCGGATGCATTTTTTCCAAAGCAACGGCTATAGCCTGCGCTTCAAACCCTCCGATCACGATGGGCAAACGCCGGAGGCCATTGACCTCACCCAGAACCACCGCATAGGAATGTGTCTGTGTAATGCTATGCGATAATGCCACAATTTCCAGTTCGATCTTCTTCATAAAACGTATCTACCCCGCGGGCTGTCTTAAAAGGTCTTTGTTAAAAGGACAAATATAAAAAACTAATCCCTTTAAAAATGGATTATGAGTTAAGCAACGCCTTTGAGTTTTTTTACTGACTGAATCAATACGGGTAAAATTTCAAAAGCATCTCCGACGATGCCATAATCGGCCGATTTAAAAAAAGGGGCTTCCGGATCCTTATTAATAACCACGATTACTTTACTGCGGTTTACACCGGCCAGGTGTTGAATGGCACCTGAAATACCGATGGCGATATAGAGGTTTGGAGCGATTGCAATGCCTGTTTGCCCAACATGTTCCTGGTGCGGCCGCCAGCCCGAGTCCGCCACCGGACGGCTACAGGCCGTTGCCGCATGAAGCAGTTTAGCCAGTTCTTCAATCGGACCCCAGTTTTCCGGGCCTTTCATGCCCCGGCCGCCACTTACAACGATTTCTGCTTCCGTCAGCGGAATTTCTCCGGTAGCCCTGGATACCGACTTGATGGTAATCCCGGCCGGCTGCACCGGTATGGCCTCCCGGATAATTTCTGCTGAAACACCGGTATTGGCAACCGGGTACACATTGGGGCTGAGTGTTATGATTTTCAGGACGGTTTTTATGGAAACCGTACAAAAGGCCTTACCGGAAAACACATTTTTTTTCACCAGGAATCCATTCGATGTATCCGGTAATGCGGTCGCGCCCGTTACAAGTCCTGCTTTTAAGCGTGCAGAAAGACCCGGTGCGATGGCTCTTCCGGTATTGGTATGGGAAAGTACGATCACCGTGGCTCCGTTGGTTTCAGCGATGGAGGAAATGATCCTTATGTATTGCTCCGCATCCAGTTGATTCAGGGAGTCCTGAGGTACCTGGTGAATTTTTTGAACCCCCTGTTTTCCCAGGGAGGCCAGGTCATCGGTCACCGTCCCGAGCAGGATACCTTCCGCAGCCACCCCGGTTTGTTTTGCCAGCGCCGCCCCATAACTCAACGCCTCCAGTGAAGTTTTCTTAATATGCCCATCCGCGTGATCGATAAATATCAATATCATATTGTGGGTTTGTAATGTTTTTTAAATGAGCTTCGCTTCTTCATGCAACAACCTGACCAGTTCCTCCACATGGTCAGCCGGTATCATTTTGACTCCTTTTTTTGCAGGCGGCAATTCAAAGGAAACTATTTCCGTGAGCGGTTCAACCGCCACTGTTTCAACAATTTTCAGGGGTTTACTGCGGGCGCCCATGATCCCCTTCATGTTTGGAATGCGTTGTTCCGCCATGCCTTTCTGGCACCCGACTACCAGCGGACATTTTACTTCAACCGTTTCTTCCCCGCCTTCTATTTCCCGCACCAGGGTAGTGGTACTGCCAGCCAGTTCCAGCTTTGCAGCCAGGGACACAAATGGCAGGTCCAGTAAACCAGCAACCATTCCACCTACCGAAGCACCGTTGAAATCAATGGTTTCCTTGCCGGTTAGAATCATGTCATATCCGGCACCCCGGGCAATTGCTGCAATCTGGGAGGCTACAAAAAAACTATCCGATGGTTCCGCATTTACCCGGATGGCTTCATCCCCGCCCAGGGCAAGCGCTTTCCGGATCACGGTATCACAGTCCGCGCCACCCACCAAAACCAGGTGCAAAACGGCAGTCGGATCTTTTTCCTTCAGCTCGATGGCACGCACCAGGGCATACCATTCATCGAAGGGATTCAGGATCCATTGAACCCCCTCGGTTACAAATTTCCGGTTGTTATCCGTGAAGGCTATTTTTGCCGTCGTATCCGGTGTTTTACTGATGCAGACTAAAATCTTCATGGTAATCGGTAAAATTAAAGTTGTTTATGCAACTATACAAAGGTATGTCTTGCAACAACAAGTTTATGATAAAAAAAACGAAAAATATTCTGCCCGATGGAGAAAATAGAAAAGCTCAAATCTTTCTTAGCAGGTTCTCCGGATGATCCTTTTTTAAAACATGCCCTCGCCCTGGAATATATCAAACTGGGCAATGAGTCAGACGCCAGGCGATTGTTTTTAGAAGTGCTTACCCGGGATCCTTCCTATATTGGGTCCTATTATCATCTCGCTCGCATATTGGAGCGGGCCGGTGAAACAGAAAACGCAAAAACCTGGTATGAAAAGGGTATGGCCGCAGCAAAACTGGCTGGCGACGGGCATGCATTTAATGAGCTGCAGGCTGCTTACGGGGACCTTATAGATTAATCATGGAAAATCTGCTTACTGAATTTCAGGAATCACTCCGGAGGCTGGGTGTATCAAAAAAAGACCGCCTCCTGCTCGCAGTCAGCGGGGGACTGGATTCGGTTGTACTGGCAGCCTGTTGCGCAGGGACCGGAATGGATTTCGGCATCGCACATGCCAATTTTCAGTTAAGGGGTGCGGAAAGCGAGCGGGATGAAGACTTTGTTCGTCAGCTGGCGTTCCAATACGGGAAGCCTTTGTTCGTAAAAAAATTCAATACCAAAAAAATTGCGGAGGCTGAAAGGATCTCCATCCAGGTTGCGGCCCGCAACCTTCGTTATGACTGGTTTAAAACCCTGACGGGTACAGGTCCGGACCCTTTTAAATTCATGGTAACGGCTCACCACCTGGATGATGATATAGAAACCATGGTTATGCATTTTTTCAGGGGTACGGGTATTTCGGGCTTAACCGGAATGCCGGAAAAAAAAGAAAATCTGATCCGGCCTCTTTTATTCTTCCCCAAAAACCGTTTGCAGGATTTTGCCCGTTCACAAAACCTACGCTGGGTGGAAGACAGTTCGAATGCATCCGACGATTATACACGGAATTATTTTCGCAACCGGCTGATCCCTTCGGTGGCTACTATTTTTCCGGACCTGCAACAGAACCTGGAAAAAAACCTGCATCGGTTTTCGGAAGCTGCCATCCTGTATGACCAGGCCATCGGGTTTCACAAAAAAAAACTGCTGAAACCGAATGGCCCGGAAATACAGATTCCCATTTTGTTGCTGAAAAAATCCATTCCGACCCGGACCATCCTTTTTGAAATCATAAAGGGTTATCATTTTACACCGGCACAAACAGATGAAGCGATCCGTTTAATGGATAGTACAAACGGAAAGTATATTTCCAGCCCAACCCACCGGATCATTAAAAACCGGCGCTGGCTGATTATTGCGCCCGTGGAAGAAGCTGCCGTTTCCCATATCATTGTAGGCCAAAATGAATCCCGGGTTATTTATCCCGGAGGTCAGCTCCTTATAAAAAAATTGCCATCAACCGCACTTAAAAATATCTCCTTTCCACCCGAAACGGCCTGCCTGGATGCCGGCAAAATTCAATTCCCCCTGTTGCTCAGGAAATGGAAAGCCGGGGATTATTTCTATCCGCTGGGCATGAAAAAAAAGAAAAAGCTGGCCCGCTTTTTCATCGATCAGAAACTTTCAAAAACGGCCAAGGAAAAAACATGGGTGCTGGTGACGGACAACCGGATCATATGGGTAGTGGGTCTGCGGATAGATAACAGGTTTTGCATCGGGCCGTCTACCACTGAATTTTTACTCTTACAAAATGAGGAGGTAACCGGTCATCCGGGATGATATTCCTGAATGGGGGTTAAAAATGAGGATGCTTTAATTCATTCATAAAAATATCCAGCACGCCCGGCCGGATGGCAATGGTGAATAATACACCAAACAAAGCGCCATAGAAATGTGCATCATGATTAATATGGTCACCGCCCTTTCTGGACATATACGCTGAATAAAAAAGAAAGAGGCCGCCATAAATGATGGCAGGAACCGGGAAAACCAATACGATAATCTGCTGCCAGGGCCGCAGCAGGATGAACGCAAAAAGTACCGCAGATACGGCTCCCGAAGCGCCCAGGCTCCGGTAATCATAATCATTGCGGTGTTTGAGATAGGTGGGTATATTCGATACAATCAACGCCCCGATATACAGGGCCAGGTAATAATACTTCTGCAAACCCAGCTGACCCTGGTAATATACTTCCATGATGGTCCCGAAGAAATAAAGGGTCAGCATGTTAAAAATAAGGTGTATATAATCGGCATGAATCAGGCCGCATGTAATAAACCGGTAGTACTGGTATTTTTTATTAATCGCCGGAGGCCAGAATATCAAATCATCAACCACTTTACCATTCCTGAATCCTGCCAAAGAAATAACACTGGTGATAATTATAATAGAAAGCGTGATGTTGAACATGGAAAATTTAAAGGGACTTAAAGATATACTTTAATTACAGAATTCAAAACAGGCTAATCATGATGATACTTCTCGTTACGGCCAATACTGCAGGCACGATAAATCTGTTCTGCCAGCAGAAGCCGCACCAGCTGGTGCGGGAATGTGAGCTCGGACAGAGACCAGATGAATTTTGATTTTTTTAACAGGGTCTCATCCAGTCCGTATGCTCCGCCAATCAAAAAAATAAGTTTTTTGACGCTTTCGTTTCCCCGGTCCCGGATAAATCCCGCCAGTTGGCGTGAGCTGAGTGATGTCCCCCTTTCATCCAGGGAGACCAGCCAGTCTTCAGGCCTCAGTGCGGCCAGGACCATAGCAGCTTCTTCCTGTTTTAATTTTTCCGGCGACCCGGATGCAGTATTTTTTTTCAGGTTGAATAACCGCCAATCAACAGGAAAATAATTCCCAACCCTTTGTGTAAAATCATTTACCCCCTGCACAACATATGTTTCATGCGGCTTCCCGATTGCCCAGCATTCTATTTTCATTCGCTAAAATTAAACAGATATCATCCGTGATCCGTTATTAAACCTCCGATTTTATCTATTTTGTATGTTCCCAAACGGTGAACATGAAAAAAATCAGCTGCCGGAGTCAGGTCCTGTTCATTGTAACTGTATTTATTATTTCCAGGATCATCGCCCTGCTGGCAGGTCTGCTCCTGAATGGCCGGGGTCTGGTACGACCATGCCCAGCCACCCGTATTCAATCTGTTACTCGGTGCCGTATTAAAAACAGGGGGCAGGCACAGTACTTTATTGTTTGAGATGATATTTAAAGGCATTTCGCTTTGTAATGCTCTTTTACTATTTTCCATCGTAAAAAAATTGGTAGCCGTTGATTTTCTTCCGCTGCTCGTGACCCTTGCTTATATCCTGAGCCCGGCCACCCTCATTTTTGAATGTGAATTGTTTTATACAACCACCGGTTCCCTCTTACTCCTGGTATCGGTTTATTATCTGATCCTCCTCACAGCATCCGACAACAGGTGGAGTGCTTTTAGTTTTTTTTATCCTTGGTCCTGCTTTGTCTTACCCACAGTGTTTACCATATCTTCTGGTACTTCGGGGTGACTGTTATGATTATATTTTATTTCAGGAATAAGAAGTTTATGAATTACCTGATCATGGCTTCGGGCGCCGGGATTCTGCTGGTCGGCAGCTGGTATGTAAAAAATAAAATCCTGTTTGGCAGATTCACCGTTTCCACATGGATCGGTATGAATATGGCGAGAAATTTGTTTCATGATCACGAAGTGAAAGATTCCAGCCGGATCGAAGCCTATGAACCTTTTTCCAAGATCAGTGTTTACCGGAAATTCCTGGATTCCCGGTTTCAGATCAGACGCCGTGCACCCGTCGCCGAATTGATTGCTTAAAACGAATCCGCTTCGCGGTAAGCCGCAACCAGGGCGGCTTCCCCTTCCTTTCCCGGAATGGCATTGCCGTGTTCCATGCCCAGCATGCCCTTATACCCTTTATGGAAAAGGTGTCTAAAAATATTCTTATAATTGACTTCGCCGGTGCCCGGTTCGTTCCGGCCGGGATTATCTCCGATCTGGAAATAAGCTATTTCATCCCAGCCCCGGTCGATTCCCCTAATCAGGTCTCCTTCATTTCTTTGCATGTGGTAGATGTCGAATAGTATTTTACAACTGGGACTATTCACCGATTTGCAGAGAGCGTATGCCTGGGATGAATGACGCAGGAACAGGTCAGGGGTATCACTCAGGGGTTCCAGCACCATCACGATCTGATGGGGTTCCAGGATTTCAGCGGCAGGTTTCAATGCTTCTATAACGTTAGCCGTCTGATAACCTTCCGGAATCGACCGGTCATAATTTCCCGGCACCACGGTTACCAGCTTTCCTGTGCATCTTTTGGAAGTGTCAATGGCATCCCGGGTAAATTTTAAAAATTTTTCACGCCATTCCATATTACCGGAACAGAGGGAGGTGCTGACCGGCCAGTGATCAAATGAGTGAACAAATACGCCCATCGACATATTCAGTTTGGTAAGAAGGTTCCCGATTTTTTCCTGATCTGCCGGACTGCGGTCCATCATGCCATTATCTTCAATGGCACGGAAGCCCAGGTCATAGCCATAGCGGATCTGATCACCCACATCCTTACCCGCACTGTTTTTAAACATGCCGTCGTGAAAGGCATAATTCAGTTTGAAGGGTTTGCCTGATTCCGGATCCGGTTTCAATTTATTTGCCTTCATGGCCAGCGGCATCATGACCGCGCCGCCTGCCGTTATGCCCTGCTGAATAAAATGTCTCCTTTTCATTTGGCGTTTAATTGAAATCGATATTATGAAAGCTCCCCGGTATGACTTTGACTTTTCAAGGACGGTATCCTCTCAGGAAATCGACCGTTTTCATTCTTTTCTTTCCTTCCAGTTGCATTTCTTCCACATAAATATAACCATCGGCTGCCGAAAACCGGAGCCAGCTTTTCCCGTCCGTTTCCATCAGGCCCGGTTCGCCCGGCCGATTGGTTTTTTCGGGCCTCGACCTGAAAATCTTGAGTGTTTTTTCTTTGAAAGATGTAAAGGCACCTGGGAAGGGAGACAGGCCGCGGATCTGATTATGAATTTTTAAAACCGGATCCTTCCAGTTGATGGATGCATCCGCCGTGAAAATTTTAGGCGCCGGTTTTAAAGCAGCCGGATCCGCTGCCTGTTGTGGTTTACCCTGCAGGCTTCCGTCTATAAGTCCGCGGATGGTCTGAACCACCAGTCGGGCACCTATTGCTTTCATGCGGTCGTGCAATTCACCGGCCGTTTCATCGGGTCCGATGTGGATTTCTTCCATCAATAAAATATGACCTGTATCAATTTCCTGTTGCAGTTTGAAAGTGGTAACCCCTGTTTTGACTTCCCCGTTCATGATGGCCCGGTTGATCGGTGCGGCCCCCCGGTATTGAGGCAGGAGGGAACCGTGCAGGTTGATCGTCCCAAGGGGAGGCATGGACCAAACGCTTTCCGGCAGCATGCGAAAAGCCACCACAACCTGGATATCGGCCTGAAAGGACTTCAATTGCTCCAGGAATGCCGGATCCCTGAGTTTTTGAGGTTGCAGGACCGGAATATTTTCTTTGATGGCGTACTGTTTCACGGCCGGTTCGGCCAGCCTGAGACCACGGCCTGCCGGTTTATCCGGAGCCGTAACAACAGCCACTACCTGAAAGCCGGCTTCCACGAGGGCGCGCAGGCTCGCCACCGCAAAATCCGGGGTGCCGAGGAAAACAATTCTGGGGTATGAGTTCATTTTATACACTTAAGACCTAAAGCTCAAAGCCTAAAGCTAAGACTGATCAGAAAATAAAAGCAACATTTGTAAATCAATTCATGAACAACAGAAGATTTGCAATCTTCAGATTGGATTATCTTTGCATATTGCAGGGGAACTTCAGGCTTGTACCTCATGTTAAAATATTATTTACATTTAAAACTTTTTTATGGCCGTTCAATCCGGTAACACCATTAAGATTCATTACCATGGCAGATTAACTGATGGTACCACGTTCGATTCTTCAGCAGGCCGTTCGCCGCTGGAATTTACCGTAGGCAGCGGCTCAGTAATTAAAGGCTTTGACGAAGGTGTTCAGGGCATGTCGGTAGGTGAGAAAAAAACTATTGAAATTCCATTTTTAGAGGCCTATGGTCCCGAAGATCCTGCCATGATCATTGAATTTCCGGCAGACAGGCTTCCTGAAGATCTTAAGCCGGAAATAGGTATGCAACTCAATATGAACAATGCGGAGGGCCATCAGTTCCCCGTTGTCATCACAGAAATTACTGAGGAGATGATCATACTCAATGCCAACCATCCGCTGGCAGGAAAGGACCTCATATTCGACCTGGAACTGGTTGAGATCGTGGACTGAGTTTTTTCCGAAGAAATAAATAGAATGCAACCCCGCTCAGAAGGGAGACCGCCATCAGGATGACGGATCCCTCCAGGCCGTTTGCTCCGCCGGTGATATTTTCATCACCCTGAACGACGATTTGCAATAAAGTCTGGAAAGATTCATTACCGGAGAATCCCAATACCGGTCCTTCCATAAATTTCCAGGCGATATGAAAACA
>DHWT01000105.1:9344-17665 GCA_002413325.1 Chitinophagaceae bacterium UBA5175
ATCAGTCCGTTGACCAGGGGGAAAAAGCCGACCGAGTTCCAATGAAACAGCATAAATAAAACGGCTGAAATGAACAGGGCCGTCCATTTCGGAAATGAATCCATCAGGTTATTGAGTATATATCCACGGAATATCAATTCTTCATAAAAAGCAACCAGTACCATACTGCCAAAAGCCAGGAACAGGGCTTTCGGATCAAAAATGATATCCATCCACCTGAGGTGGCCCGTCCCTTTTAAAACAAGCGCGCTGGCGCTGATGATGAATATGGCCAGCATAGCGCCCGCAAGGGCATCCCGTATATGTCCGTTCAATTCCAATCCAAGGGAAATAAAAGATCTCCGGTCAACCTTTCGGCGGAAAATATAGGTAACCACCAGGGCCAGTACGAAAAGAATACCGCCGACAATCAAAAGCCCGTTTCCTGTGGTCAGTGTCTGCAGGCCGGATGCATCCAGGGTCCCTCTATTGCCCAGGATATAGATGCCCAGAACGATTCCGGACACAACAATAAAAACAACGAGATAAAGCAGCACGCGCATCCAGCCGGATCGCAGCAATGGTTTGGAAAAACCGGGGTTGTTCATGGAAGTAACATTTTATCATCACGAAGATCGCAAGCCTGTTCAGATTTATGGGAATAAATTTCTCCGGACTTATTCGAAAGATGATATTTTTAACCTTCATTTGACTATTTAAATGCTCCATATGTTAACCGGTTATCCTTCTTCCCTGGCAGATCGTTTTTTCAGGTATGTGCAGATAGATACCCAAAGCGATCCGGCTTCAGACACACAGCCTTCCACGGCCAAACAGTTCGATCTCATCCGGCTGCTATCGGATGAATTAAAAACCATGGGGTTGACAGACGTGGAAGTGGACGAAAACGGATATCTCTATGCGGGCATTCCTTCCAATTCCGAAAAACCCATACCGGTTATTTGCTTTTGTGCCCATGTAGATACCTCCCCCGATTGCAGGGCCAGTGAAGTAAAACCACTCCTGCATAAAAATTATTCCGGCGAAGACATTATTTTACCCGACGACCCGGAGCAGGTAATCCGAACTGCCGATCATCCGTATTTACTCGAAAAAACCGGCCAGGATATCATTACGGCTTCCGGCAAAACCCTGCTGGGTGCCGATGATAAGGCCGGAGTGGCCATTATCATGGAACTGGCTTCCTTCCTGGTTCAGAACCCGCAAATAAAACACGGAAAAATCCGACTGCTTTTTACTCCGGATGAAGAAATCGGGCGGGGTGTCAATAAGCTGGATATGAAAAAACTGGGCGCTGAATTTGGTTATACTCTGGACGGGCCCGAACTGGGGACGCTTGAAGAAGAAACTTTCTCCGCCGATGGCATGCATTTTATTTTTTACGGCGTGTCGGCCCACCCGGGCCATGCTAAGGACAAACTGGTGAACGCCATCAAAATGGCTTCCGCTTTTATTGCACAACTGCCTTCAGATGAGTTTTCTCCGGAAACGACAGAGGGTCGCTATGGTTTTGTACATCCTGTGAAAATGGAAGGCAGCCCTGAAAAAATGCGCGTGGATTTTATAATACGTGATTTCGATACTGCCAGGTTAAAGGCCTACGAAGAATACCTGAAAGACAAAGCCGGTGATACGATTCGTAAGTTCCCCGGGGGACGTTATGAATATGGAATACAGGAACAGTACCGCAATATGAAAGAAATACTGGTAAACCATCCGCAGGTTTCTGAATTTGCCAGGGAAGCCATGCGCCGAGCCGGGATTGAAATAAAAGAATCCGCCGCGCGGGGGGGTACTGATGGTTCCCGTTTATCTTTCATGGGCATGCCCTGCCCGAATCTGTTTACCGGGGAAATGGCATTTCACGGCAAACACGAATATGTTTGTGTACAGGATATGGAAAAAAGCCTGGAAACCATTATTCACCTGGCGCGGATATGGGAGGAAAAATCTTAAGCTGCCTGATTTTTTGAAAGAATGGCCTGCACGATCTGCCTGGCATGTTCGCGGGAATTTTCTATGAACCAGATATGGGTATCCATCCCGCCGCAAACCACACCCGCCAGGTAAATATTTTTACGGTTGCTTTCCATGGTTTCTTTATTGTAGGTGGGATAGCGTTTTTCATCTTTGGACAATTCAATCCCCAGTTTTTCCAAAAATGTAAAATCCGGCTGATAGCCTGTCATCAGGAGAACATAATCATTGGGAATTGTCAGGGTACCATCCGGCGTCCGGATATCCACTTCCTTTTCGCGGATGGCCAGCAGGGTGGAGTTAAAATAGGCCTTGATGGATCCTTCCTCAACCCGGTTCACTATATCAGGCCGGACCCAGTATTTCACACGCTTTCCAATTTCAGAACCCTTGATCACCATGGTCACCTGGGCGCCCTTTCGTAGACTTTCCAGGGCCGCATCCACGGCTGAATTATTGGCGCCTACCACCAGGAGTTTCTGCATGGCATAAAAATGAGGCTCTTTATAATAATGCCTCACTTTGGGGAGATCTTCACCTGGTATATGCAACAGATTGGGAATATCATAAAAGCCGGTAGCTACGACCAGGTTCTTTGCGGAATAGGATGATTTACTGCTGATCACTTCATAATGACCACCCTGTTCCTTCACATCCAGCACTGCCTCATGCAAATGAATATTGAGATTCTGGGAAACGGCTATGCGGCGGTAATATTCAAGCGCTTCGGGGCGGGTCGGTTTTACATTATTACTCACAAAAGGGATGCCCCCGATTTCAATTCTTTCAGAAGTTGAAAAAAATGTCATGTTGGAAGGGTAGTGATACAATGAATTGACCAGCACCCCTTTTTCCAGTATGAGATAGGTCAGTCCGGCCTTCTTCGCTTCCAGTCCGCAGGCCAGCCCGATGGGCCCGCTGCCAATAATCAGCATATCCAGAATATCACGCATGAATTCAAAGATAAAACATAAAAAAGCGCCTGCGGGATTTCCGTTTCCAGTCTCCAAAAAATAGTACATTCACCCATGTATAAATCCCCAAGGGAAAATTACAATTGATATTTTATGGAAAGTCTTATTCAATTCTGGTGGGTCTTACCCATACTGGTTTTTATTTTCAGCGGGCTGGTTACGGTGAACCAGGGTTATATCGATGTGGTGACCCTGTTCGGGAAATACCGCAGGATTCTGCACCCGGGACTGAATTTTAAAATCCCGTTACTGGAGCAGATCCAGAAACGTATCAGTATCCAGAACCGATCCGTGGAACTGGAATTCCAGGCCGTAACAGCCGATCAGGCCAATGTGTACTTCAAAAGCATGTTACTCTATGCCGTTCAGAATGCGGATGAGGAAACCATTAAAAAAGTTGCATTTAAATTCTTTGCAGAACGGGATTTAATGCAGGCCCTGACAAGAACGATTGAAGGCAGTATCCGTTCTTTTGTTGCCACCAAAAGGCAGGCGGAGATCCTGGGGCTTCGAAGGGAAATCGTGGAATTCGTCAAAGACCAGATCGACCACTCCCTGGAAGAATGGGGATATCATTTACTCGACCTGCAGATCAATGATATCACGTTTGACCAGGCGATCATTGACTCCATGAGTAAAGTGGTCGCCAGCAATAACCTGAAAGCTGCAGCAGAAAATGAAGGCCAGGCCCTGCTTATAACCAAAACCAAGGCGGCAGAGGCCGAGGGCAATGCTATCAAAATATCTGCTGAAGCTGAAAAGGAAGCAGCCCGCCTGCGTGGACAGGGCGTGGCCCTGTTCCGGGAAGAAGTGGCCCGGGGTATGACGGAAGCTGCAGAGCAGATGAAACGGGCCAATCTGGACACGAACGTAATCCTCTTCAGTATGTGGACGGAAGCCGTGAAAAATTTTGCAGAATTCGGAAAAGGAAATGTGATATTCCTGGATGGCAGCGCTGAAGGCATGAACAGAACCATGAAACAGATCCAGGCAATGATGATGAAACAGGAAAATAATGGTTCATGATCCCCGGTTAACGGTAAATTGTAAATGCATTAACAATTAACCATTAACATTTAACAATTGTATAATTACTTTTACTTCTATAAAATCCAGGTCACGAATGAATGTATTCTTTCTGCAGGTTATTATTGATTCTTCAAAAATTAAAGACAGTCTGGCCCGCGCCGGCATTATTCCGGCGCCGGGAAAACAAAACCTCTGGGATATCCTGGAAAGGGGTGGCCCCCTGATGATCCCGCTGGCGATCCTGCTGGTTATTGCGGTGTTTGTGTTTATTGAACGCGTGATGGCTATCAACAAGGCCTCCAAAACAGACGAAAATTTCATGAATATCATCCGGGATCATATTGTGAACAACAATGTGATGGCTGCCCGGAGCCTGACAAAAAACACCAATAACTCGATTGCCCGGATGATCGATAAGGGTATTCAGCGAATCGGCAAACCCATCGACGCCATCGAAAAGAGCATGGAAAATGTAGGCAGACTGGAATTATATAAAATGGAAAAGAACGTATCCGTTCTGTCTGTGATCGGTTACATCGCGCCCCTGTTCGGATTCCTGGGAACCATCATCGGGATGTTCCAGCTGTTTTATAATATCGCATCTACGGGGGAATACAGCATTTCAAATATCGCCGGCGGTATTTATGTAAAGATGATATCCTCAGCAGGCGGTTTGATCATCGGTATCATCGCCTATATCATGTACCGCTACCTGAATTCGCAGATAGATAAATCGACCAATAAAATGGAAGTGGCCAGCGCAGAGTTTATCGATATTCTGCAGGAACCGACCAGATGAGTTACCAGAATGTGAGTATGGGAATCCGGAAATTATATTCATATTCACATACTCCCACACTTTAAAAATCAAAGTTTTGAATCTAAGGAACAAACATAGAGACGAAGGTGAAGTCCATACCGGACCATTGAATGATATCCTGTTCATCCTGCTCCTCTTCTTCCTGATTGTATCCACCCTGGCCAATCCCAATGTGATCAAACTTTCCCAGCCCAAATCAAAAAGTGATACCCGTTCCAAGCAGACCGTTGTGGTATCCATTGATGCCAACCGTCAGTTTTTTGTCGGAACCACCAAAGTGACTCTGTCTGAACTGAAAGCACAGCTTCAGCCCTTTTTAGCTAAAGAAACCGATCAGCCTTCCATCGTAATCAATGCAGATAAAACGGTTCCGATCGATGATGTGGTGGCTGTTATGCGGATAGCCCGCGAACTGGGTGCCCGGACGGTTTTAGCTGTGGATAAAAAAGGAGTGCAGTAATAATGAAAAGAAGAAAAGCCATTGGGACCATCCTGCTGGCAGGGGGTGCTGCGGCCCTGGGTATCGGGGGATATGAATGGTATGCCCTTACGAAAAATCCCCATAAAAAATATTTACTCTCCAAAAAGTCCCTGCTGACGGAACTGGCAGAAACGATTATACCGGCTACTGATACACCGGGTGCACGGGAAGCCGGCGCCGTGGAATACATGATGCGTTTACTCACTGAATGCACCGATACGAAAACACTGAACCGGTTCGTAACCGGCCTGAAGGAACTCGAGGACTATACAAATTCCCGTTATCACCAGTCTTTTACCGAATGCGACCCGGGCGAAAAAGAATCCGTTCTTTCATACTTTGATCAAAACTCCGAAACGACCCTTACCCTGATAGAAAAAGTAAAAAATAAATACACGGGCATCCCGTTCTTCGAAACCCTTAAGAAATATACGGTTCAGGGTTATTGCATTTCAGAAAAAGGAGCCAGTTTGGGAATGCATTATATTGCAGTACCCGGCAGGTATTTGTCCTGCATTCCGCTGGAACCAAATCAAAAAGCCTGGGCTACAAATTAATCAGCAATGGGTGATCCGGGCCAGGTGTATGTAAACAGCAGGGGACTCCGGCAACATCAATTCGACGCCATCGTGGTCGGCTCCGGAATCAGCGGGGGCTGGGCTGCCAAAGAGCTTTGTGAAAAAGGTTTAAAAACCCTGGTCGTGGAAAGAGGAAGAAATGTGATTCATATAAAAGATTATCCGACAGCCATGATGGCCCCCTGGGAATTTCCGCACGGCCTGACCAATACCATTGCTGATGAAAAAGAAGATCCCATCTCATCGGAAAAATATAATCCCGGCACAAAACATTTCTTTGTAAACGACCGCGAATATCCCTATATACAGGACGACCCTTTTCACTGGGTACGTGGTTACCAGGTAGGTGGCCGCTCACTGACCTGGGGAAGGCAATGCTACCGCCTGAGTGATCTGGACTTCGAAGCCAATCTGAAAGATGGCCATGGCGTGGACTGGCCGATTCGTTACGGGGACCTGGCTCCGTGGTATGATTATGTGGAAGAGTTCACGGGGATCAGCGGCCGGCCAGAAGGACTGTCCCAATTGCCGGACGGCAACTTTCTTCCGCCCATCGACATGAATTGCCTGGAAGATTATTTTGCCACAAAAATAGCGACACTTTACAAAAACCGTGTGGTGACACCAGCACGGGTGGCCAACCTGAGCAGGGGCTGGAAGGGCAGGGGACCCTGCCAGTACCGGAACCTGTGCGACCGGGGCTGCCCCTTCGGCGGATATTTCAGCAGTAATTCAGCCACTTTACCCGCTGCAGCAGCCACGGGAAATTTATCCGTGGTGTATGATGCCGTGGTTGCTGAAGTTTTATACGATGATAAAAAACAGCGGGCCACGGGTGTACGGATCATCGATACCCACACAAAGGAAGTGACCGAATACTTTGCAAAAATCATTTTCCTGAACGCCTCTACCATTGATACAGCATCCATACTGCTTCGATCGGTTTCATCCCGATTTCCGGACGGACTGGGTAATGATTCGAAACAGGCAGGGCATAATCTCATGGATCATATTCTGGGAGCCGGGGCAACAGGAGACTATGAAGGCATGAAGGACCAATATTATTATGGAAGAAAACCCGCAGGTATTTATATACCGAGATTCAGGAACCTGGATCAAGAGACCAGCCGGAATGATTATATCAGGGGCTGGGGATTCCAGGCCAGCGGGTCAAGAAAAGGCTGGGAAAACCTGGGCACTGAAATTCCCGGGTTTGGGAAAACATTTAAAGAAAAACTTTTAAAACCAGGCCCATGGACGCTCTGGATTGGCGGCTGGGGTGAAACCCTTCCAAACTATGATAACCATATTTCGTTCGATGATACAAAAAAAGACAACTGGGGTCTCCCCGTCGTGCATATCCATTTTAAATATGGCACCAACGAAAAGGCCATGAAAAAAGATATTCAGCAGTCGGCCATGGAAATGCTTGATAAAACCGGCTTCAGCGGAATCCTTGGTTTCAATTATGATTTGCCCGGCGGCTCGGCCGTTCATGAGATGGGTACGGCGCGCATGGGACGGGATCCAAAAACTTCCGTACTGAATGGAATGAACCAGGTACATGCGGTGAAAAACGTTTTCATTACAGATGGAAGCTGCATGACCTCAGCCGCCTGGCAAAACCCATCCCTGACCTATATGGCACTTACCGCCAGGGCCTGTGATTTTGCCGTGAATGAAATGAAGAAAGGAAATCTTTAGAAATAGACATGCACACGGGCTGCCAGCAGGGATACAGGCCCACGGTCCCGGTTATACGCCGGATTTTCGACAAACTGATAATCCAGGGTCGCGAAAAGCTGCTCAAAGAGTTTTACTTCATAAAATAATTCTGCAATATTTTCCCTCGAGTAATGCACGAGTTTACCATCCCCGATCATGAATCCATATCCTCCGGTATTCAGGAAATCCCGGTGGCCGGAAGAAATTCCGTTACTCACAAAGGCTACACCGATATTGTCAGCATGTCTTCCTTTGCCAATTCCGAAATAGCGCAGTCCCAGGCTCCCGCTATTATCTATTTCCGCAAAAGCCCAGGTGGCGGTTTTCCCGTCATTCCATCCCAAACGGAAAAATCCGTTCAGCCTGCTACTCAAGGTCTGGTCTAAACTGATACCGAAACCGAATTTCTTTCCTCCGTAATGCTTTCCGTAAATCACATCCAGGGAGGTATCCGTACCGTTCTGGTATTCGTTGATCACGGTTTGGTAGGCAGGCGCTTTGGAAGTGTTATAATAAAACAATAGCCTGGCATTACCCGGCAAACCATGAAATGAATATTTTTTTTGGATTTCAAATGTCTCGCTGTTGGTTTGAGTCCAGTTGAAATTCAGGGAAGGACCGTTTGCATATACCGGCATCAGGGCGGTTCCCGCGCGAAGAACCCAGCCGGGTGTATAATACTCGAGGACCAGACCTCCCGTATATCCCCTGGTATTGGCCGCATAATCGTAAGCACC
>DHWT01000072.1 GCA_002413325.1 Chitinophagaceae bacterium UBA5175
ACGACGACCGGATGCTGGGCTGCTGCCTCCTGACCAAAGTTGACGATAAAACCCTCCGGCTCCGCCAGATGGCCGTTTCCAATAATCTCCAGGGAAAGGGCATCGGACGTGCCCTGATGATATTTGCCGAAAATATAGCCCGGGATATGGGGTATGATACCCTCATGATGCATGCCCGCGTCACCGCTACGGGATTCTATGAGAAGCTGGGTTATGAGAAAAAAGACGGTCAGTTTATCGAAATAACCATCCCCCATGTGATTATGGCAAAAAAGCTGAACGCTTAACGCTGAACGCCTAACGCTCATAACTCATCATTCATAACTCATAACTCATAACTCATAACCCACCTGCTCTGCTTCTCCCATTACGGCTCCGTACATGCGCTGCATAAATTCCAGCAGTTTCTTCATTGAATCCAAATCGCTCAGAACCAGCATAAATAGTTTCCCATTCTGCCTCAGCCTGGCCTGCCGGGTCTGCTTTTGAATATAGTCCAGTATGTTTTTGAAAGTATCCGATTCAAAATATTTCGAATCCGGCCGGTTCACAAAATAAAATCTGACCTGGCCGTTCCTGAATATCAGCTTTTCAAATCCCAGCTCCACCGCCATCCGCCGGATCCTGACGGTATCAAAAAGATCATTTACTTCATTCGGCACGGGACCAAAACGGTCTTCCATTTCTTTATGGAACGCCAGAAGCTCTTCTTCCGTTTCACAATTATCCAGCCGGGTATACAGGGATAAACGTTCCGTAATACTTTCCACATACAGATCCGGGATCAGGATTTCCAGGTCGGTATCGATGGTGCAATCCACCACTTCCTGTTCCTGTTTTGCAATTTCCTCCCGGAACAGGTCCTTAAATGAAGTCCTTTTGAGTTCCCGGATGGCTTCATCCAGAATTTTCTGGTACATTTCAAAACCCATTTCCACCATAAACCCGCTTTGTTCACCCCCCAGCATATTGCCGGCGCCGCGGATATCCAGGTCCCGCATCGCAATCTGGAAACCGCTTCCCAGGTCGCTGTGCTGCTCCAGGGTTTGCAGTCTTTTGCGTGCATCGGAAGGAAGGGTGGCCAGGGACGGAGCCAGTAAATAACAAAATGCCTTTTTATTGCTTCTTCCCGCGCGCCCGCGCAACTGGTGCAGATCGCTCAGGCCGAACTGGTGGGCATTCTGAACGATAATGGTATTTACATTCGGTATATCCACCCCGCTTTCCACGATATTGGTACAAACGAGTACGTCGTATTTCTTATCCACGAAATTCATGATCCGTTCTTCCAGTTCATGTCCTTCCATTTGCCCGTGCGCATACCCGATGCTGAGATCGGGACACAGTTCCTGCAGTAAAACGGTCATTTCCTTCAGACCCTGGATCCGGTTATGAATATAAAAAACCTGGCCGCCCCGTTCCACTTCATAATAAATCGCATCCCGGATAAAATCTTCATTGAATACCTGTATTTCCGTCTGGATGGGCTGCCGGTTGGGCGGCGGGGTATTCATGATACTCAGATCCCGGGCACCCATCAAACTGAACTGCAGGGTCCGCGGTATGGGCGTGGCGGTTAATGTCAGGCAGTCCAGGCTGGTCCGCAGCGTTTTGATTTTTTCCTTATGCGCCACACCAAATTTTTGTTCTTCATCGATCACCAGCAAACCCAGGTCTTTAAACTTCACTTCCTTACCCAGGATGGAATGCGTGCCGATGATGATATCTATTTTCCCTTCTTCGAGCTTTTTGTAGGTTTCCTTTTTCTGCTTAGCGGATTTGAAACGGTTTACATAATCCACTGTTACCGGAAAATCTTTGAGCCTTTCGCCAAAGGTTTTATAATGCTGGAACGCCAGGATGGTCGTGGGCACCAGCACCGCCACCTGCTTGCCGTCGAGACAGGCTTTAAAAGCCGCCCGGATGGCCACTTCCGTTTTACCAAAACCCACATCGCCGCATACCAGGCGGTCCATGGGCGCAGGAGATTCCATATCTTTTTTCACATCGGCCGTGGCCTTGCTCTGGTCGGGTGTGTCTTCATAAATAAAAGAAGCCTCCAGTTCCGTCTGGAGATAATTATCAGGAGAAAAAGCAAATCCCTGCTGGGCTTTGCGGGCCGCGTAGAGTTTGATCAGGTCAAAAGCAATTTCCTTGACGCGGGTTTTTGTTTTTTCTTTCAGTTTCTGCCAGGCATCACTGCCGAGTTTACTTACTTTCGGAATGCTTCCTTCCCTTCCCGTGTATTTTGAAATCTTATGGAGTGAATTGATATTGACATATAAAATATCGCTGTCCTTATAAAACAGGCGCACGGCTTCCTGAAGCCGCCCGTTCACTTCAATTTTCTGCAAACCGCTGAACACACCCACGCCGTGATCTATATGCGTCACGTAATCGCCGGGCTGCAATTCGCGCAGGGTACGCAGGGTAATGGCCTTGCTTTTATTATAAGCCTGTTTGATTTTATACTTGTGGTAACGCTGAAAGATTTCATGATCCGTATAACAGACTATTTTCAGGTCCTCATCAATAAATCCTTCATGAATCGAAGTAGGTACCGGGGTAAACCGGATAGACGACTGCAGGTCTTCAAAAATCGTATGCAGGCGCTCGAGCTGTTTTGGATTATCTGCAAAGAGATAAATTTCAAATTTTTTCGACTCCCAGTTTTTGAGGTCGGCGATCAGCCTTTCAAAGCGCCGGT
>DHWT01000320.1 GCA_002413325.1 Chitinophagaceae bacterium UBA5175
TTGGTCATGTCGGTCATGAAGTGATAGCCCGGATCTTTCGGCACGTCAATCTTATTCATCCCGTCATAAATGGCCGGAGACCACTGGTTGGTTTCCCCACCCATAAAACCATAAAATTTATCAAAGCCGTTGCGTGTCGGCCAGCGGTCCGTGGGTCCCGAAGGACTTACTTCCCAGGCAGCCGTTTCGTGATTTTTTCCAAACTGCGCTGTACTGTAACCGTTATAGCGAAGCATCAGCGGCAACGGCGCAACGGCTTCAGGCCGCTGGCCGGTATTACCCGGGAATGCAGTAGATGTTTCCATGATCGAACCGGTGTTGGCCATATGGTGATTACGCCCGGTAAGCAGCGCAGCCCGGCTGGGTGAACAGAGGGCGGTTGTATGAAACTGGTTATAACGAAGTCCGCCGCTGGCCAGGCGTTCTGCGGTCGGCATATTCACCGGTCCGCCGAAAGAGCTGGACATCCCGAATCCCATATCATCGATCAGGACGATGAGTACATTGGGTGCCCCTGCCGGCGTTTTTACCTGGAACCTCGGCGGCGCGGTTGCATTCCGCACATCCATCACCGTACTGTGCGGATACCGGGGTTCCCTGATGGGGAGCGAACTGCGATCCGGCAGGAACGGCTTTGGAGGAGCCTGCACAGCCGCCTTTTGCTGTGCAACGGCCTGGCAGGTACTGAATAGTAAAAAGACAGCCAATAATACGCTGCCTTTACTATGTAAGAGGGAAATCATAACTATATTTTAATAATACACCAAAATCAAAATCATTTTCCCGGTCTCCTAGTTATTGGCTTTCGTGAATTCATATCCAAGCTGTCTCAGCACATCAGCTTCATTATAAAATGTTCTGCTTTTCACAATTTTCCCGTTCTCAATTTTGTAAACTGCATTCACCCACACATTGACAGGACCTCTTCCGTCCTTGTATTTAATGGTGCAGTAAGCCCAGTTTGAAACCCAGTTGCCCGGTTCCGCTTCTTCCCCTTCTTTAACGGTCACCGCAATATTTTGATAATGTGTGTATTTAATAGATTCATAGAAATTGGCCATATTGTATTTCCAGTTTTCAAGAGCCTCTGTTTTTGTGGCGGAATCGCCCACGGAAGGCCCGTACCCTTTATAATTATCCGCCATCAGGGAATCCATGGCTGTCGTATCATTGCTTTCAACGGCTACGAGATATTTTTTTACCAGGACCAGGTTTTCCTCCGATAATTTATCAGCAGCAGGCTGACAGGAGATCAGGCAGGCGGTGATCAGTGCGAACAGTATAAGTTGCTTCATAATTGAATAAATTTTATTGTTCTTAAAATGCCATTATGAAATCCCGGTGGTTTATACTGAATCATCCGGTTTCATTTCATTTACAGACTACTCATTCAACCGTGTATCCTTTTCCTTTAATGCAGGCGGTAAAAGCTTTCACAAAACTATCTTTCAAATCCTGTTCGCTTTTTGCTGCTGCAGCCTGCGCCTGCTGATTTTGCTGTGCCTGCGCCTGTTTACCCGCCCGTCTTCCGGCCAGCGCACCTGCAGTGGCACCAATAGCAGCTCCCTTCCCGGCATCGCCTGCAATAGCACC
This sequence comes from Chitinophagaceae bacterium UBA5175, assembly GCA_002413325.1. Classification (GTDB taxonomy): domain Bacteria; phylum Bacteroidota; class Bacteroidia; order Chitinophagales; family Chitinophagaceae; genus Puia. The sequence continues at coordinate 1,594 of DHWT01000320.1, forward strand.
GATGGCAACCCCTGCAGCGGCACCTTTCGCCGCTCCTTTAACCGCCCCGCCGGTAGGGCCGGTCTGCGGAGGCGGAGCCTGCACCTTGGGCAGGTTCAGCGGATCAATCCCGGAGGACTCCATCGCCCATTTATAACATTCGAATTCATCCGCTTTCTGCTGTTGCTGGCTTTGTCCCTTTGCCGGGAAGACGTATATTTTTAATCCCTTCGAGATCTGGTTATAGGTCATCTTTGAAGTATCCGGAATGGCGGGTGGTGGATTGGTTTGCTGTTGCTGTGAAAAAGCGTTCTGCAGATTCATCAGTAAATAAAGAGGCAGAAAATTGCGGCTTATTTTCAGCAGGAAATTAAATTTCATATCAGTTCTCTTTTTAGATTATATGAAAATCTGGCGTGATCCGGCTTCAAATGTAGGCTGACTAAAAAAACAACGATATGACAGATGTCATAGCCGTTGTTGATTCTGATCAACAAGGGCATGTTTTTGGGCGATGGGCCGGAATAAATTATATGATTGCTGATGAAACCTGCAAAAAATAATAAGTACCTGACCGCAATAGAATCCAAAATGATCCGGGTTGACAAAGATCACACAGTGGTATGACTGCTATCAGCCATGAATGGATTCCTCCATAATAATTTTATCCTCAAAACACCCGGGTTGTGTCCGGGCTATACGTATTCCCCTTACAAGACGATTCCGTACCGGCCCTGTTACCTGAAATAAAAAATAAAAAATGATTACAGAAACTGAATCCGGCATGATGGTAGAGACACCCCTGCCCGAAAGCAAATTGACATTTCACCATGTCTCTCACGAAGAACGTCATCAAATAGGAAAAAAAATGCGGGAAACCTGTCCGCGGGAATCTCATGCAATATGGAAAGCTCCGAAAGACCGGCACGATCCGGTGGATCTGATCATTGAAAGTAATAAAGGACGTATTGCCGAACTCGTCCCGCTGCGTCATGGCCGCATGTCTGTATCGCCCTTCACTTTTTACCGGGGTGCCGCATTGAATATGGCGGCAGACCTGGTCAATACACCCAATACCGGAATCTATGTTCAGGCCTGCGGCGATGCCCATTTATCTAATTTTGGCGGATTTGCCACTCCGGAGAGAAATGTGATTTTCTCCATCAACGATCTGGATGAAACGCTTCCCGCTCCCTGGGAATGGGATCTCAAAAGACTCTCGGCCAGTTTTGTAGCAGCATCCCGGAACAACCATATTGCGGAAAGCGATATCCGGGATATCGTTTTGAATTGCACAAAATCATATCGTGAAAACATGGCTGATTTCAGTAAAATGAAAATTATGGAGCTATGGAATTATTCGCTCACAGCCGAGATGATGATTTCGAAATTAAAAGACCCTAAAATGATCAAAGAGGGTTTTAAAAGGGTGGAAAAAGAAAAAGGCCGCAGCAGGGCAGAAGAAATCTTTCCGGAAATCGTAGATGGCCCCCAAAAAACCAAGGTGATTAAAGATGAACTGCCGCTCATTTATCACTTTGAGAAGATTGTTCCGGGACAAATTAATCCGGTGGTAGCGGAAGTTTTTGAAAACTACAGTGATAGTTTATCGGCCGGACACAAGTCGCTGCTCGATCGTTTTAAAATAAAGGATGTGGCAATAAAAGTAGTTGGTGTTGGAAGTGTAGGTACGGCATGCTGGGTTATCCTCCTGATGACAGGCGATGGGGAACCCCTGTTTCTCCAGGCAAAACAGGCCAGAAAATCAGTGCTGGAAGCCTATGCGGGAAACAGTGTGTTTCCGAATCATGGTCAGCGGATCGTAAACGGCTATCGCCTGATGCAACCCTACAGTGATCCATTCCTTGGCTGGACAGAAGGAGCGAATGGAATGCATTATTTCCTGCGTCAGTTAAGGGACATTAAAATAAAAATGAAAGTGGAAGAATTCGATAAAAACAAGTTGAATCATTTTGCTGACTGGTGCGGTCAGGCCCTGGCACTTTCCCATGCACGCTCCGGAGACGCTGCCGTACTCAGCGGGTATATGGGCAAATCGGATGTATTCGATCAGGCCATTGCAGATTTCTCCTTTGCCTATGCAAACCAAAATGAAAAGGATTTTGCCGGTTTGAAGCGCGCGATAAAATCAGGTAAGATTGAAGCGAAGTATGAGTGATATTCCTGTAAGAATAAC
>DHWT01000186.1:0-7295 GCA_002413325.1 Chitinophagaceae bacterium UBA5175
AAGGCGCCGTCCTTCTGTCCTGCCACACGATCGCATTATATACCGGCGCTCCCGTTTCACGGTCCCAAACGATGGTCGTCTCCCGCTGGTTGGTAATCCCGATAGCGGCAATGTCAGCGGGTGCTGCACCGATTTTCAATCGTGCTTCAGAAGCCACGCTGGCCTGTGATGACCAGATCTCCAGCGGATCGTGTTCCACCCATCCGGGCTGGGGAAATATCTGTTTGAATTCTTTTTGTGCAATGGATTGAATGCGCCCGGAATGGTCAAAAAGGATGGCACGCGAACTGGTGGTGCCCTGGTCCAGTGCCAGGATGTATTTCTTCATATAGCAATTTTGTACATGGGCCATTGATCGTTGGCCGTTGATCGTTGGCCGTTGGCCGTTGATCGTTGGCCGTCAACCGTCAACCAAATAATTTTTCGCAACCGCAAGGAAAGATACTATTTGTTCTTTTTCCCAGACCGCATCCCTTTTTAATTCTTCTGCCATCAGTCTCGCCACCGCCGGCGCCATATCCATCGCGGCACGGGCATCCAGGAATAAAGCGCGGGTCCGGCGCGCCAGCACATCCTCAACTGTACGCGCCATTTCACAGCGCGTGGCCCAGACGACTTCTGCACCGATATAAGGAAGCCTGGGATCGAGCGCCTCTTTCCATGCCGTATTTTCTTTTGCCAGGGCTTTCACCGCCAGGGCATCACTCCCGTAAACAAAAAAAGGATCCGACCATGCAAGGGATTCCTTAAACCCGTGCAGGGACAGGTTTTTAGTAAGACAGGCCCTGACCGGCAGGCCCGCTGTTACGATGGCAAGGTTCACGGTATCTTCTGCCATCTGCCGATAGGTGGTCCATTTCCCCCCGGTGATGGTGACCAGCCCGGAGTCCGACACGATTAATTTATGCGATCTTGAAATCTCTTTTGTTTTTTCCCTTTCATTTTGAGGAGCAGCCAGTGGCCGGAGTCCCGCAAAAACACTCCGCACATCTTTTCGGGTAGGGGTTCGCGTTAGATAACCGGCAGCAGCCTCCAGTATAAACCGGATCTCCTCTTCCAAAGCCCGGGGCTCCGGCTGGTGCGCTTGGAGCGGCGTGTCGGTGGTGCCCACCAGCATCCGGTCGTGCCAGGGGATGGCAAACAACACCCGGCCATCTTTCGTTTTCGGGATCATCAGTGCATCCTGCGGTCCGAGGAACGATTTGTCAAAGACCAGGTGAATGCCCTGGCTAGGCCTGACCAGGGGCCGGGATCCGGGAGCATCCATTCCCAGCAGTTCATCCACAAAAACACCCGTTGCATTGATAACCACTTTTGCTTTGAGCGGATACATCCTGCCCGTCTCCAGGTCCCTGGCCAGAACCCCGTTGATCCGGTTTCCTTCCTTTGTTAAGGCCGTTACCCGGAAATAATTCAGCAGGGTGGCCCCCTGCTCCCGGGCCGTCAGGGCGAGACTGACCGCCAGGCGGGCATCATCAAACTGCCCGTCATGATAGAGGACGCCAGACTTCAAAGCTTTTTGCTGAATATTCGGTATCCGCCGGATGAGTTCGCTGCGCGAAATCAGTCGCGAGCGTCCGAAACTCCTTCTGCCCGCGAGCAGGTCGTAAACAGACAATCCGACCGAATAAAAAATACTGCTGCTCCAGGAATAATTGGGTATGATAAAACTTTCGTTGCGGACCAGGTGGGGCGCATTTTGCAGGAGGATACCCCGCTCACGCAACGCCTCAATCACCAGACCAATATTTCCCTGCGCGAGATACCGCACCCCGCCATGTACGAGTTTGGTGCTTCGGCTGGAAGTGCCTTTTGCAAAATCCGATTGTTCCAGCAGTAAGGTTTTGTACCCGCGGGAAGCCGCATCCAGGGCCACACCGAGGCCGGTGGCACCGCCGCCTGCCACAATCAGGTCCCACACCGTTTCCGGATCAGCAATTTCCGATACCAGTCCCTCCCTTTTTATCTCCATCCTCCACGTTTATTAAAAAACTTTAATGATTCATTTTTCCACCAGCCGGTCAGGGATCCGGTAAACGCCCAGTCCGTTCAGAACGGGCTCTGATTTGGCATCTTTTATTCTGATCCGTATCCGGTTTGTATTCCGGACCGGGAAGCTAACCAGTCGATGATGCCCAATGGTTGTGTAAACATGCTGATACACCAATGAATCTGCATGATATAATTCAATGGCAAACGATTTAACCCGCTGGCCATAGCTCAGTTGTTCCTTGAGAAAAATACAATTTACAGGTAAGGGTTTATTGAAAAGAATTTCCATATAATCCCTGTTATAATTCTTTCCCAGGTCAAAGTCCCCGTCCCCGTCTCCCAGAATGCCGGTAATATTTTCACCCTTCCAAAAAATAACCGCATTCTCATTCATGATCAGGTTATCGGTAAAACTCTGCTGCCGCAATCGCGCAAACTCCATGAGGGCCGCTGAATCGTAAGATGTAATCAGTCCGCGCCGGTCCGGCGGAACATTTAAAATCAGGTTGGCGCCCCGCCCGACGGATTTTAAATAAATATCAAATAGTTTTTCCGGCGATTTTACCAGGCTGTCTTCCCCGGGATGATAAAACCATCCGGGCCGGATGCTCACGTCGCATTCCGCCGGAATCCAGTTTTTCCCGTTCACATTTCCCTGGTTGAGCGTATCGTTGGGCGGTGCACCGGCGCCCCGGCTGAAACCGGCCGTGTCCAGCAGGTTCCAGTTCGTGGTTCCGGCAATGCCGTTCTCATTGCCTGCCCAGCGGATATCGGGGCCGATATCGCTAAAGACCATGGTATTCGGTGCAACTTCGCGCATCGTGGATTCAAAACGGTGCCAGTCGTACACCTGTTTTTTCCCGTTGGGCCCTTCCCCGTTGGCGCCATCCCACCAAAATTCAAAAAAGGGTCCGTAATGATGAACCACCTCTTTCATCATATTTACAAATACATCATTATACGCTGCCGTTCCATAAGCCGGATGATTCCGGTCCCAGGGGGAAAGATACACGCCGAAAGAGAGTCCGGCTTCCCGGCAGGCATCAGATAATTCTTTCAGCACATCCCCCTTCCCGTTCCGCCAGGAACTACGGGCAACAGTATGTGTTGAATAGGCGCTGGGCCAGAGGCAAAATCCGTCGTGGTGTTTGGCCGTGATAATGATTCCCGTGGCACCGGCTGCTTTGGCGATCCGGCACCACTGCCTGCAATCCAGCGCTGTCGGATTAAAAACCTCTTCGTTCTCGGAACCTTTACCCCATTCCAGGTCGGTAAACGTATTGGGACCAAAATGCATGAATAAATAAAATGGTGCATTTTGCCAGGCCAGCTGTTTGGGTTCCGGCAGCGGGCCAACAGGCGACTGACAACGCCCGGCCATGAAGAGACCGATACAAAAAATTAAAAAAGAATTTTTCTTCAGCATCCGGAAATTCAATTTATTTTATGAAACTATGAAATCGGATCAGATTATCCCGAATAGACATGGCACTATTCTTTTCTTAACCTAATTTTGCGCTATCAAATCGGATATGTCATTTTTCAGGGATAAAGTAGTAATTGTTACAGGGGGAAGCGACGGGATCGGAAAGGCCCTGATCGGTGCACTGATCGAAGCAGGCGCCAAAGTGGCGACCTGCGGAAGGCATTATGAAAAACTATACGCACTTCAACTCGAATATTCCCAGGTGATGCTGCATACCATGGTCTGTGACGTGAGTCATGAGGAAGAATGCAAACGGTTTATCCTTTCGACCGTCGAAACCTTTGGCACGATTGATATCCTCATTAACAACGCAGGTATCAGCATGCGCTCTCTTTTCGATGATGCAGACACCAATGTGATCCGCCAGCTTATGGATGTGAATTTTATGGGTGCTGTGTATTGTACGAAAGCGGCGCTTCCCTATATCCTGCAGCAAAAGGGAACCATTGCAGGCATTTCATCTGCCGCCGGCTACCGCGGACTGCCCGGAAGAAGTGGATATTCCGCTTCTAAATTTGCGCTGCAGGGTTGGCTGGAAGCCCTTCGTACGGAACTCCGGGATACCGGCGTTCATGTGATGTGGGTTTCGCCGGGATTCACGGCTTCAAATATACGCAATACGGCACTGAACAGCCATGGTGTCGGGCAGGGCGAAAGTCCGCTCGATGAATCCAAACTCATGAGCGCGGAAACCTGTGCCAAATATATTCTGAACGCCATTGAAAAAAGGAAAAGGGTGCTGGTGCTTACCTTTACCGGAAAGCTCACGGTTTTCTTAAATAAATTTTTCCCCTCCCTGGCGGATAAACTGGTTCACCGGTATTATTTCAAAAACGGGGAACTGGTCAGATAGGGGTAGCATAATGTAAAACGAACCGACCCAGATGGCGCTCATCACCCTTACTTCCGACTTCGGTCTCCAGGATTATATCGCCGGCGCAGTCAGGGGACAACTGTTGCAAATCGACCCTTCTTTCCGGATTCACGATATCTCCCACCAGGTGGCCCCCTTCAATTATCCCCAGGCAGCTTATATCTGCCGCAATGCCATCTGGCAGTTTCCGGAACATACCTACCATATCATCCTGGTCAACCTGTTTGAACAAAAACCCGATCACCTGCTGCTGGCCTTCGCCAACGGGCAGTATATTTTTTGCGCAGATAACGGGCTGATGCATATGATTCTTCCGGGGAAACCCGATAAAATGATTGGTCTGCCCCTGGACAAAAATGAAATAAAAAACACGCTCTACTGTACCCGTCAGATCGGGCTGGCCATCCGGGCGATCGAAGCCGGGGCCCTGCCCGAAAGCCTGGGAGAACCCGAAATCAGATACATTGAGAAAAATGAACTCCGGCCCTTGCTGGGCGATCATTATATAGAAGGTCAGATCATATTTATCGACAAATTCGAAAATGTGATCGTGAATATCACCCGGGAAGAATTTGAAGCCCAGCGCAAAGGCCGCAGTTTCCGGATCGTATTCAAGAGAAATGAAATCATCGACCGGATCAGCGAATCTTACGCCGATGTGCCCCAGGGAGAAAAACTCGCCCTTTTCAATTCCGCCAATTACCTGGAACTGGCCATCAATAAAGGCAATGCCGCCGGCCTGTTCGGATTGCAGGATTTTACAGACCAGTCACTACAGCACCACCTGTTTTACCAGACGGTGAAAGTGTATTTTGAATAATACGGTAGTATGGATACTCCCATACGCTTAACCCTATTCACACAGTTTTAACGACCCGTTGCACTTTAGTCAGCCAGTCTCTATATATTTGTCACTCCTAAAAATCAATGGACTATGAACTATAAGAAGGTGAATAACCTGACGGGCTGGGTGGTTGGCCTGTTTGCCTGCATGGTATACATTTTAACCATGGAAGCCTCGGGCAGTTTCTGGGATTGCGGCGAATTTGTATCCAGCGCCTATAAACTGCAGATCCCCCATCCGCCCGGAGCACCGCTCTTTGTGATGATGGGCCGGTTTTTCATTATCCTGTTTGGCGATAATCCCCTGACTGCCGCCCGTGCCGTGAATTTTATGAGTGCCGTCCTGAGCGGGCTCACCATACTTTTTCTTTTCTGGTCCATCACCCATTTCGCCCGTAAAATCATTCAGAAAAACGCGCTGGTCCTCAGTTCCCAGCAGATTTTCACCATCATGGCAGCTGGCGCCGTCGGTGCCCTGGCTTATACTTTTTGCGACTCCTTCTGGTATAGTGCCGTGGAAGGGGAAGTATATGGTTCTTCTTCCTTTTTTACCGCCCTGGTCTTCTGGGCCATCCTGAAATGGGAAGATGAAGCCGACAAACCGGAAGCCGACCGCTGGATCATTTTCATATTTTATATGATGGGCCTGTCCATCGGCGTTCACCTCCTGAACCTGCTCACCATTCCGGCGATCGTGATGGTGTACTATTATAAACGCTATACCCCCACGGCCTGGGGATCCGTATTTGCTTTTATTATCGGTTGTACCATCACCGGACTGATCCAGAAGTTCGTGATCCAGTATACCATTAAAGGTGCAGCCTGGTTCGACATCCTTTTTGTCAACGACCTGAGCCTGCCTTTTTTCAGCGGGTTTGCCTTTTTCTTTATCCTGCTCGCCGCCCTGCTCGTATTTGGATTGCGTTATGCCATCCGGAAAAAATATTACCTGCTTAAAATCGGCATCTGGAGCATTTCCTTTATGCTGATCGGGTACTCCACGTATTTCACGACTATGATCCGTTCCAGCGCCGATCCGGCCGTGGATATGTTCAACGTGGACAATCCTGTGACCCTGGTCGGCTACCTGAGCCGCGACCAGTATGGCGACTGGCCCATCGTGTATGGTCCGGATTTTACAGACCGACCGGGCCGCGTGGATGGCAGCGATCAATATATCAAGGGAAAGGATAAATATATCCTGGCGGGAAAAACCGTAGGCCAGGATTGGAACAATACCCCCTCCTCCCATTTCTTTCCGCGTATGTGGGATAACAGCAATGACCGCGGACAAACAGATGTATATAAAAGTTATGGCGGCGTGGCCGAAGGTGACCAGCCGACCATGGGCAATAATATCCGGTATTTTATTACCTACCAGACATACTGGATGTATCTCCGGTATTTCTTCTGGAATTTTTCAGGCAAACAAAATGACCTGCAGGGTTTCGGAAATGTCCGGGACGGCAATGCGATAACCGGTATTCCCATTATAGATAATTTTTTCTATGGCGACCAGAGTAAAATGCCCGACAGCATTCGCACAAAAAACAAATCTTATAACCGTATGTATGCCCTGCCCTTTATCCTGGGCATGATCGGGCTGTTCTTTCAGTATAACCGCAACCGGAGGGATTTTATCGTGAACGGGCTCCTGTTCTTTTTCACCGGAATGGCCATCGTGATCTACCTGAACCAGGCCGGCCAGCAGCCCCGTGAACGGGATTATGCCTATGTCGGATCCTTTTACGCTTTTGCCATCTGGATCGGGCTTGGTGTGATCTGGGTGAAAGAAACCTTTGAGAAATTCATGAGGGCTCCCGTAGCCAATTATGTTTCTGCCGGACTTTGCCTGCTGGCGGTTCCCGTAATTATGGGGAACCAGGAATGGGACGACCACGACCGGAGTAAAAAGACACTGGCCCGCGACCTGGCTAAAGATTACCTGGAAAGCTGCCCGCCCAATGCCATGCTTTTTTCATTCGGCGATAATGATACCTATCCACTCTGGTATGCCCAGGAAGTGGAAGGCATCCGCCCGGATGTGCGTGTCGTGGTAAACAGCCTGCTGGGAACAGACTGGTATATGAATGAACTGCG
>DHWT01000186.1:7613-18637 GCA_002413325.1 Chitinophagaceae bacterium UBA5175
ATTCAGGGAAATAAGCGGGATATCACGTATATCACGCCCCTGCCCGGATTTGATCAGAAAAAATACTATGACCTCTACGATATGCTGAAGAACGTGGTGGGGAGTGATGATCCAAAGTATATTCAGCAGCAGGATGAAGATATTCTCAACCTCCTGCCCGTAAAAAAACTGTCGGTACCGGTAGATCTGGCGACGGTAAAAGCCAACGGCATGGTGCATGAAGGGGACAGCGTGCTGAGTGAGCTGAAAATTGACATACCCAACCGCTCCTATTTGCTCAAAAACGACCTGGCAATTTATGCCATCATTGCCGCCAACCACTGGAAACGCCCGATCTGCTTTACCTCAACACAGGAACTGGCCGACCTTGGACTGTCGAAATACGTCCGGCTCCGGGGACTTTCCTACGAGCTGGTGCCGCTCGACAAAGGCGGTGTGGACAATGATGCCGCTTACAATACCATCATGACGCAATTCGCTTACGGATCGGCGAACCGGCCCGGTGTTTATTATGACGAGGAAAACCGCCGCCACCTGAACAGTATCCGGATGGCCCATTCACAACTTGCATTCAGTCTCGCGGATGCCGGGAAAAAAGATTCAGCCCAGAAAATACTGGAACATTTTGACAAGAACGTGATAGAATCCAATTTCCCCTACGGGATGACCTCGAACCGGGGCAACCAGCAGGATGCGATTTCAACCGATTTCCTCCAGGCCTGTTATGTGGCCGGCGACTTTACACTTGCCAAAAAAGTGGAAGCCTCCCTGAAAAAAGACCTGCAGCAGCAGATGCGGTATTATAAATCCCTGGGGGATGAGAGCAGCGACGACCAACTGGCCACCAATGCCTATATGATCCTGCAGGGAAAGGGTGGAAATCTGTCAGACCGCCAGATGCAGTTTACCCAGGATATATTCACCAGCTACCGGATGCTGATGCAGATTGACCAGATGGATAAACAGTTTTCCCCCAAGCCGGCTGTGGATACTAAGTTGAAATAGAATAAATAATAATATAAAGCCTCCTGTGCATTAAGTGATCAGGAGGCTTTATTATTTCTGAACCTTCGATCCTTTTAATGAAAATATTGTTATCCTTTATTAAAAACTTCCGGAGCGTTAGGCATTCAGCGTTCAGGGTTCAGCCCGGCACTTTTGAAGGGCATTTTTCAGATTAAATGCATTAACTTGAAAATATGATCGGTTTTCATTTCAGAAAATATGACCCGAAGCAGGATGGCAAATCGAAATTCGAACAACTGCTGGATATTTTTATGCAGCTGCTGACCTATACCAACGGGGATGTGAGCGAAGCGCTTCAGTGGATGAACCAGCTGGATAAGGAATATGAACTTACCAAGGGGGAATACGGCATGGGTGATTTTATTGAGGACCTGAAGGACAAAGGATATATTGACGAAAACAAACAGACAGGTTCTATCACCATCAGTCCCAAAACCGAACAGGGTATCCGCAAACGGTCACTGGAAGAAATTTTCGGCAAATTAAAAAAGACCAGATCGGGGGATCATAACAGTTTTAAACCCGGAGGCGGGGATGAGATCAACCCGGAGACCAGGCCCTTTCAGTTCGGAGACCAACTGGAACATATTGATTTCACGGAATCCATCCGCAATGCCCAGATCAACCATGGCATTGAATCGTTCCATATGCAGGAGGATGATCTGAAGATCCGGGAAACGGATTACAAAACGCAGACCTCCACGGTACTGATGATCGATATTTCCCATTCCATGATCCTGTATGGTGAGGACCGGATCACACCGGCGAAAAAAGTGGCGATGGCCCTCAGCGAACTGATCACGACCAAGTATCCGAAAGACACTTTGGATATCGTCGTATTCGGTAACGACGCCTGGCCCGTTGAAATCAGAGACCTGCCCTACCTGCAAGTGGGCCCGTATCATACCAATACGGTTGCAGGGCTCGAACTGGCGATGGATATATTAAGGAGAAGAAGAAATCCGAACAAGCAGATCTTTATGATCACGGATGGAAAACCGACCTGCCTGAAATCCGGTAAGCGTTATTATAAAAACAGTTTCGGACTGGACCGGAAAATTACCACCCGGTGCCTCAACCTGGCCGCACAATGTAAAAAACTCAAAATCCCCATTACAACCTTTATGATTGCCAGCGATCCCTACCTGCAGCGTTTCGTGACGGAATTCACGGAAACCAACAACGGGAAGGCTTTTTTCGCTTCGCTGGATCACCTCGGCGCGTTCATCTTCCGGGATTTTGAAAACGGGAAAAGAAAAACAGTATATTGAAAAGCATTTGATAATAACATTCAGGTCGGATATTGTTTATTGATGAACGATACACGACCCACGAATCATTAAACCGGTTATCCTTTAAAAAGATAAAAATGAATATTGAAAAAATAAAAACACTGGGCGAACTGAAAAAATCAGGCTATAAACACCGATCGGTTAAGGAAGAAGTCCGGGAGAACCTGCTAAAGAAACTGCAGAAAAAAGAAAACAGCTTTCCGGGTATTGTCGGTTATGAAGATTCGGTAATCCCGGATACGGAAAGGGCCCTGCTTTCGCGGCATAACATTCTTTTCCTCGGACTGCGTGGCCAGGCCAAAACACGTATGGCCCGTCAGATGATCCAACTGCTGGATGAATACATTCCCTATGTCGCAGGCAGTGAAATCAATGATGACCCCTTTGCACCGATCTCAAAATTTTCCCGGGAGCTGATCCGCCAGAAAGGCGATGATACGCCCGTTTCCTGGCTGCACCGCAGGGACCGGTACAGTGAAAAACTCGCCACACCCGACGTCAGTGTGGCCGACCTGATCGGGGATATTGATCCCATCAAAGCGGCCAATATGCGGTTGAATTTCGCAGATGAAGAAGTGATCCATTTTGGCATCATCCCGAAAAGTAACCGGGGCATTTTCGTTATCAACGAGATCCCGGATCTCCAGGCACGCATACAGGTTTCCCTGTTTAATATCCTGGAAGAAGGCGATATCCAGATCCGGGGTTTCAAACTGCGCATGCCCCTGGATATTTTATTCGTTTTCACTGCCAACCCGGAAGATTATACCAATCGCGGATCGATCGTGACCCCGCTGAAGGACCGTATAGAGAGCCAGATCCTGACACATTATCCAAAGAATATTGAACACGCGCTCCTGATCACAGAACAGGAAGCGGATATCACGGAAGAACAGAAAGTACGGGTGCGGGTCAGCGATATGGTAAAGCGGATCATTGAACAGGTGGCGTTTGAAGCACGCACCAGCGAATTCGTGGACAAGAAAAGCGGTGTTTCAGCCAGGCTGACGATCGCCGCCTATGAAAATGCAGTGAGCTCGGCGGAAAGAAGGGCCCTGCTCAATAATGAAAAAGAAACCCAGGTCTGGATGAGCGACCTGGTCGGCATCATCCCTTCCATTACCGGAAAGATTGAACTTGTTTATGAAGGTGAACAGGAAGGTCCATACCAGGTAGCATTCAACTTACTGGAAAAGGCTTTTCGCTCCCAGTTCGTAAACTATTTTCCAAACCCTGAACTTTTCAAGAAAAGAAAAGGGGCAGGCGAAGAGAACCCGTACAAGCCCATCACCGGCTGGTTCGACAAGGGCAATCACCTGGACGTATTCTTCAATTTAAAAGATGATGAAAAAGTCCGCCTGTTGTATAAAGTGGACGGCCTCCATGCCTTTGTAAAAAAACATTTCCGCAATGCGTCGGAAAAGGAAATGGCCCTGCTGATGGAATTCGTGCTGCATGGCCTTTCCGCTTACAGTATGATCAGCAAAAAAGTAGTGGAAGGTAAAATTGAATTCAAGGACCTGATCGGTTCCATGATGAATATGAGTCCGGATACGAGTTATGGGTCGGAAGAAGAGGAAGACTTTGGGTGAGGACAAATCAATACGATACACTCATTGGCTTTCCGAAAAAACCAGGCACTGTAACAGCGGAATCCGGGTTACTTTTTGCAACTATATCATACAGTTGATTTGAACCGGACCGGAAACGACAATTAGCTTTAGAGATGGTAACGAGGGCCATTCCCGTACTAATCATTCAACCCTTTTCCATTGAGAATCTGCGGGATTGATTTTTCAATTCGCGACTCACGGGTTTTGGATTGTTTGGGTTGGGAAAAATAAAAAATGTATGCTCTTTGCCGTCCCGGCGTCAATGTATTAAATGCTTTTTTAAGGGAAGGACTTTTATCCAATTTTTTTTGAAATTCTTCCGGAATGATGAAGTCCGACGTCTTTTTTAATGTCACTTTCAAACCGGCTTTTTCCACTTCAATGGCCTCGTAGATATAGGCTTTCAGGATTTTTTCCTTCTGAACGATTTCCCGGACATGGGTGAACCGTACCTGTCGCGCCGCCTGCACATTCGCCGTCTGTTGAATCAGCATACCATGGCCATCCTGTAACAAGGCGCCCTTGAAAAACAACAATGCACAGTATTCTTTGAACACATGTATTAAAACGATATTGGTTTTCTGAAACGTGTAGCAGGGACAACCCCATTTCAATTCTTCGTTCAGCCCGCAGTCCAGAACAATCATTCTCAGTTTCCTGATTTCCTCCTGCCACCGGTTGTCTTTACTGAAATAAAAATCAACTTTAGGATTCATGCTGTTCTTTGTCATAACATTTAATTTTGTCAAACGCTCAATACGCCACGAAAACCCCTGACAGCATAGTAAGATTCTGCTCCGGTGTGATAGAGGAAAACCGTGTTGTAGCGACGGTCGCAAAAGATGGCGCCGCCGGGTTTCCTGATATCAGCAGGTGTTTTCACCCAGCTTGATGTCTTGGTATCGAAGTTCCCCAATTTCTGCAAATACCGGTACTGCTCTTCCGTTAAAAGTTCGATGCCCATGTCCGCAGCCATATTCACAGCACTATCTGCTGGTTTAAATTCCTTTCTGGACTCCAGCGCTTCACGATCGTAACAAAGACTTCTGCGACCTTTTGGACTTTCCGCTGAACAATCATAAAAAATATATTCGCCTGTTTTCTTATCATAATCTACAACATCCGGTTCACCACCCGTTCTGTCCATTTCATTGAGCGACCAGAGTTTTCCAGCATTTTCTTCCATCTTTGCCTGAATGGTATCCCATTCAAGACCTTTATGGCGACTCCTGTTTTTCTCAAAACGGGTTTTTAACGTACTAAGGAGTTCTACATGTTGTTCAGGTGACAACTTCCTCTTATTTACCATTTTATTCATTTACTGATTAGCTAATATGGCTTTCCCATACGAAGATCTAAAATACTACGATACCACAGATAGCATGAAAAGTAAAAACACAGAAAATATTTCATTTCAGGATAGCCACTATAGTACCGGTATTGCCGAATTGGGGATTAGAAGCACTCACGTTCAAACCAGGACAACCATATGAAAAGTGCTTTAAGTTGAATGATCCACGTCAGCCCCTATTGGGGTAACCCCCTGCTAATGGCAGTCTTCTTCAACCAATGAAAGTATCTCCATCCATGCTAGCACGAACGCAGATTAAAGCTCATACAGTTTAATACCCTGTCTGTTGCGTTTACAACAATTCCAAGTTGTGGAAAAACATATTTGAAATAAGAAAGGTATGCTCTTTTGTAATTTAGTATGCATGTTAATTCAATAGTTTCGCAAGATTCTCCAAATACGCTGTCCATGCACCTGCACAGCCTTTGTAACATTCAATTTTTGGGACTAACCCCTGGTGAATAAAAGAGACCTGCGTTTTACCCTCCTGCTGGTATATTTCAAAACAGATTTTTGTCCCAACCCATTCATCCGGGTTTTTCAAAAAGGAAAGATTGCTTTCAGTGACCTGCCAAACCATTTTTTTGTTTGCCACCAATTCAATCAATCGCTGTCTGGTGTAATGTGCTCCGTTGCCGGCTGTGAACGAAAACTCATCATTAATCTTTTCGCTGCTTCCTTCGATTTCTTCTCCGTATAAACCCGTCCACCACTTACGAACATCGAGCAATGTTTTAAAACACTGATTAGGAGTTCTGGACGTTTCAAAATCAAAGGAGTAATCCTTGTTATTCATTTTAATTATAATTTATTTTTCAGGAAGCCCCCACTTTTTAATTAATTCAGCATTAAGCCCGCCCTCTTTTGGATTTGGCTTCCCGACACCTTTCGTAATCAAATTTTTCAAACTGCCCTGCAGGTAACTAGTCCATGCATCCTGGCAAACCTGATAACATTCATATTCGGGAACCAGGCCCTCATGGGTAAATTGAATTTTTGTCTGATTTTCAATTTCAGTGATTTCAAACACAATTTTAGTACCGCTCCATTCGCTTTTGTTTCTGGTAAAATTAAAATGATTTTCTACCACAAGCCATTCCACTTTTCTATCGGGAACGAATGCAATGATCTTCATTTTGCTGACATGAACATCTTTGTAGCTATAAATAAATTCAGCATTTAATTCATCTGTAGGCCCCTCAATATTTTCGCTCCACCACCCGCGAACATTGTTGACGGCATTAAAAACCGTTTTTGGCGACTGCTTAACCAGAATGGCTGTAGTGAAATTTTTATCTTTCATATTCTATCATTTTGTTTTTGTTATATCGTTTGATTTTATACTACCGGCAGTTTTTTGTAATCGGAGTCTGCTTTTGCCGTCCAGAAACTTATCTGTATAAAATTCAAATTATTGGTTGCTTTATATTCTTTTAAATGAATTTTTATACAGCAAAAGTATTGTCCGAATTATAATAATACGGGGTGTAAAATAGACTTCCTGATGGGGTGATATGGACTTTATAATTATTTATCTTTGTCGAAATCATTTTTGCGATGAAACATATTACCATCATCGTTCCCGACGGGCAAAGCAACCTGAGCACCGTTTCCTGCATTGTGGGTGCAATAGACATCCTTCTGGAAGCAAACTCATATTGGAAAAAAAACGGGAAAAAAGAAATTTACAAAATTGAATTAGCAGGCGTGTCAAATAAAGTGAATTATCATGACGGATTAGTCACACTGCAACCACATATTCACATTTCATCCGTCAATAAAACAAATCTTATAATAGTCCCTGCTTCATCGGTTCGCAGTTATAAAAATGCAGAAAAGGGGAATCAATTGTTGATTAACTGGATAGAGCGGCAATATAAACAAGGTGCTGAAGTAGCAAGTATTTGTTCGGGTGCGTTTATGCTTGCATCAACGGGCATGCTGGATGGAAGAAACTGCTCCACTCATTGGGCGTATTCAGAAGCATTCAGAACAAATTTTCCGAAAGTCAATCTTCAGAAAGACAAATTGATCACGGATGAATATGGAATTTATACGAATGGCGGTGGCTATTCATTTTTAAACCTGATGGTATATCTGGTAGAAAAATACTATGACAGGCAAACAGCCATTTATATTTCCAAAATGTTCCAGGTTGAAATAGACAGGCAAAGTCAATCGGCATTTGTGATCTTCTCCACCCAAAAAAATCATGACGATGAGATAATAAAACAAGCACAGGCTTACATCGAAAAAAACCTGCACGAAAAAATATCGGTTGAATATCTGTCTTCTAAGTTTGCTGTCGGCAGAAGGCATTTTGACAGAAGGTTTATCAAAGCAACTGGCAATACTCCTGTTGAATACTCACAGAGAGTTAAAATAGAATCAGCAAAAAAAGCATTTGAAACAACCCGAAAAAATGTTAATGAAGTAATGTATGAAGTTGGTTACTCGGATGTAAAAGCGTTTCGTGAAGTGTTTCGAAAAATTACCGGAATGTCACCATTGGACTATAGGAACAAATACAATAAGGAAGCGATGGTCTAGTCAGCAATAGCCTGAACATCAGTGTAGATTCCTGACATGATGACCCCACTTTCCCGGGTGTTGATCAACCGTAAGGTAACAGGTATGGCTTTCTTAGCATAGGCCACTGACGAAAGAATCTTCGTTTTGACGACGAGCATCTTATCGAAAGGCGCGATGGAGCTTGCCCGGCGCTTTTTTGAAAAAATCGTCCTGCCCGCCCTTTGACGGAAGTTCAGCGTTTTGTTTAGGCTCCCGAAGAACCCCCTGGTCACAATATTGTCTGTTGACTGTGCCATTTTTTAATGATTTAATGGATCATTTTCCGGTCTGCGATTCGCCTTCGTTCTATCGTCGATCCAAGCCTCATAACAGCACCTGAAAATTGATCCTGTTTTACAATAGTTATTTCGGCAGGGGGCCCTAGCATTCCTTACTAGTATCAGTCTGCGATTAACATGTCTTGCACTTCAAACAGAAGACTGGAAAAAATATTTCGTCCTGTCCTCATGTGGCTTCATATGGCTTCAATTGACCGAATCAGCAGATGATGCTTTGTCAGGGGAAAGGCAAGGGCGGAGTCAAATATGTTTTTCGGATTGCCTCGGATTTAGGTGGTCTGTATCACCGGGAATCTCCAAATCCAGACTTATTTCTTCTCCATAACTAAACGTGGATTAAAAGACATTCACTTCCCTTTCCAGTTTCACGCCGAATTTCTTCTGAACAGAGGCAGCTATCTTTTCGCTGAGGTCAAATATTTCCCTGCCCGTGGCTTTCCCATAATTCACCAGCACGAGCGCCTGGTCTTTGTGCACACCGGCATCCCCCTTCCGGTAACCTTTCCAGCCGCATTGCTCGATCAGCCAGCCGGCGGCGAGTTTGACGGACTGATCCTCATGCGGATAAGCCGGCATGTCCGGAAATTTTGCTGAGAGTGAAAGAAAAAGTTCCTGTTCCACTACGGGGTTCTTAAAAAAACTGCCGGCATTACCAATTTCTGCGGGGTCCGGCAGTTTGGATCGGCGGATATGTATAACGGTTTCTGAAACATCACGAATCGTGGGCGCATGAACACCCTTTTTTTTCAACTCCTCCCGGATGGCTCCGTAATGGGTATTCAGCACCGGTTTCTTATTTAAAAGAAAAGTGACATTCAGAATAATATAACGGCCTTTTTCTGCAGATTTGAAAAAACTGTCACGGTATCCGAACCGGCAGTCATTCAACCCATAGGTAAATACTTTTTTTTTCTTTCTGTCGAAGGCTTCCAGTTCATAAAAAACATCTTTGAGCTCTACGCCGTAAGCCCCGATATTCTGAATGGGCGCTGCGCCTACGCTGCCCGGTATCAGGGAAAGATTTTCCAGTCCGCCCCAGTTCCGGCTGATCGCATACTGCACAAATTCATGCCAGTTCTCCCCTGCCCCTGCCCTCACATACACATGGGTGCTGTCTTCCTTCAGTTCATCAATGCCCCGGATATCTATTTTTAGAACCAGGCCCTCCACATTCCGCGTGAGTAACACATTGCTGCCCCCGCCGAGAATGAGCATGGGTTCAGCAAACTGCTGTCCCGGCATATTTTGCAATTCCTCTGCGGACTTAACTAACAGGAACTCAGCCGCGTGCACATCCAGGTGAAAACTGTTGTAAGGCAGGAGGGAGATGTTTTTTTGAACAGGCATCATCAGGTCTTTTTAAATTAAACCGGATCAATATCAGGTACCAGGGTAACGGATCTGAACTTCCGGTCATTCTGCAGGATCGCTTTTTGCTGCTGGATGACCTGCTTCGCCAATGCAATGGTACTTCGATTTTTCGGGAGTTTCAGCATCAGCTCCATGATATATTGATTCCGGATACGGGCAACGACAGGCTCCCCCGGGCCGGTCAGGTATTTCCCAAAGTCCTTATGGAGGTGCAGGGCGAAAACCGAAGCGGCATCATGTACGATATCCCGGATTTTATGTTTAAAGGTGATCCGGATGATGCGTGAAAAAGGCGGGTAGAAAAACTGCTGGCGGGCAACCAGTTCCTGTTCGTAAAATGCTTTGTAATCGTGGTTGATCACCCATTGCAAAACCGGATGTTGCGTATTGGCTACCTGGATCAGCACTTTACCCCTTCCATGTTTTCTGCCCGCGCGGCCGCTCACCTGTTCCATCAACTGAAACGCGCGTTCATTCACCCGGAATTCAGAAAAATTCAGCAGACTGTCCGCGTCGAGGATACCCACCAGGTCCACGTGGTCAAAGTCCAGTCCTTTGACCACCATCTGGGTGCCCACGAGGATATCCACCCGCTGCTGCTCGAACTGCCTGATGAGCATGTCATGGGCCGTTTTACCACGTACACTGTCCAGGTCCATCCGGGCGATATGGGCATCGGGGAACAGGGTCTCCAGTTCCTCCTCAATTTTTTCCGTGCCGAAATTCCGCTGGATAAATTCATGGCTGCCGCAGGCGGCGCAGGTATTCACCGGTGGATAGGACGTTCCGCAATAATGACACAGCAGTTTATTGGTCAGCTTATGAAAGGTCAGGGAAACGTCGCAGTTCCTGCATTGCGGGATCCAGCCGCACAGTTTACAAACCTGGTAAGGGGAATAACCCCGCCGGTTCCGGAACAGGATCACCTGCTTTTTTTGATCCAGGGTTTCCCGGATGGCCTCCTGCAGGGCCGGTGTACAAATTCCTTTGGATCCGTCTTTCTGGAAAAACCTTTTCGTATCTATAAGCCGGATCAACGGCATGGCTACCTGCCCGTATCTTTCCAGCAGTTCCGACAGTCCGTATTTACCGGTGGATGCATTATAATAACTCTCTACCGACGGTGTGGCGCTGCCCAGTAAGGTTTTTGCCCCGAACAGGGATGCATAATAAATAGCTGCATCCCGGGCATGATACCGGGGCGCCGGATCCTGCTGTTTATAGGAACCATCGTGTTCTTCATCCACGATGACCAGGGAAAGATCGGTAAATGGAAGAAATAAAGCAGACCGGGCACCCAGCAAAATCCTGACATCTCCCTTTCGCACTTTATTCCAGATCTCGAAACGTTCGTTCTGACTGAAACGGCTGTGGTAGATGCCGAGCCATCCTCCGAAATGGGACTGAAGACGCCGCACAATCTGGGAAGTGAGAGCGATTTCCGGCACGAGATACAGCACCTGTTTGTTTTCCAGCAGCTGTTGTTCTATCAGTTTGATAT
>DHWT01000032.1 GCA_002413325.1 Chitinophagaceae bacterium UBA5175
GTGTCTGAATCTTTTGTAAGAAGCATATCCAGCCGGTAAGCCATCGGGTCCTTCCCTGCCTTCACCGCCATCTCGTCAATAAAGCATTCCTGTGCAAAGGCAACGGTCGAACTCGTCACGGATCGCCAGGCGG
This sequence comes from Chitinophagaceae bacterium UBA5175, assembly GCA_002413325.1. Taxonomy (GTDB): domain Bacteria; phylum Bacteroidota; class Bacteroidia; order Chitinophagales; family Chitinophagaceae; genus Puia. Next base: position 134 of record DHWT01000032.1, read on the forward strand.
CCAGTGGTACGGGAAATTCCGAAAAAACATATTCGTTCTTCATATTCGGCAACTCGTATTGCTGCGTGCTGATTCCCTCTGTCATGTCAGAACTCTCGCCGGTTTGATTTCTTTTTTCTTCCATCGTGGCATCGATGGACGGGGATATCACTTTGTGCTGGAAGGCAACCGGTTTGCCATCCGCAGAAAGTCCGGCTTTCAGCGACGAAAAGGTTAATGGTCTGAATGGCCCCAGCTGTGTATCGTCTTCCCTTGTCCAGATTAATTTAACGGGTTTGCCAACGGCTTTTGAAATGTTCGCCGCTTCGGTGGCAAAATCATTATACAGCCGCCTCCCAAAGCCTCCGCCGCTGAAAAGAATATTCACTTTGATATGATCCTTCGGAATTTTCAGCGTGCGGGATAATTCGTCTTTCAATAGATCAGGCCCCTGGGAGGAAGCCCATATTTCCACGGTATCCGTTCCGGTCCATTGCGCTATGCAATTCATCGGCTCCATCGGAGAATGGGATACCAGGGGGGTTTCATAAAATGCCTCCAGTTTCACCGGCGCATCCGCGTAAGATTTATCAAAGTCGCCATCCGTATGGACCACGGCGCCTTCTTTATCTTTCAAGTCCCGGAGACTTTGCTCGTAATCTTTCGAATTGAAATGATCCAGGCCCTGGTAGTCCCATTTTATTTTCAATGCCAGTCGTCCCTGGTGCGCCGCCCAGTAATTATCAGCCACCACAGCGATTCCATCGTACCGGTTCTTTCCCAGGCTGCGCTGGATTTTAAAGGTTTTCAGCACACCCTTTACCTTCACGGACTCCGCATCATCATAGCTGATGATTTTGGCGCCGAATACAGGATTATGTTCCACGGAAGCATACACCATACCCGGTACTTCCACGTCTATACCGTACACGGCCCTGCCCGAAACTTTTAAAGGCACATCCGGACGGGGATAATTTTTACCCAGGATTTTAAAATCTTTTGCTTCTTTTAATTTCGGGTTCTGCGGGACCGTTAATTTGGAAGCCGCTTCCACCAGGTCCCCGTAAGGGATACTTTTGCCGGAAGGTTTGTGATATACTTTCGCATTGTCAGCATAACATTCCCCCACCGGAACCTTCCATTGTCCGGCTGCAGCCGTCAGCAGCATTTCTTTTGCAGACGCGCCCACTTTGCGCAGGGAAAAATAATTCATGCGCACCGAAGTGCTGCCTCCGGATACCTGCTCGCCATATTCAGCCTCTCCCCCGGTTTGTATAATGGTCACCGCATCCAGGGACAGTTCCAGTTCTTCGGCAATCAGCGCGGGAACCGATTGAAAGGTTCCCTGTCCCATATCCGGTTTGGGATTCATCAACGTGATCTTACCCGTCTTTTCAATGAAGATATACGGAGTGAGTTTATAGGATTCTGCCACATCCCCGACGGCAAGCAATTTTTTGCTGCCCGCTTTGGCTGAAACACCCAGCACCAGTGCCATACCGCTGAGACCCGACAGTTTCAGGAAATTGCGCCGGCCGATTTCGGAACGACGATTTCTCTTTACTATTTTGGTAATTAATAATTCTGACATAATCTTTGATTAATAAGGTGATGAACGACGTTCAACCCGTCAGCTCCGCTGCGCGGTGAATGGCTTTGCGGGTCAAGATCCACCGTATAAGGTTTGTCGTGAATAGTCCGTTTAACAGATGCCATGATGAATTATTTTAGAATATATACCACGAAGTGAAATGCATCCTTAACCAGCGACAACCTTTGATGACCGGATCTCTATTTTTCACATCTAATGTAACCCTTTTTCTCAACTTTTACTCCTGCGAATCAGGCCTCAGGCTTTTTTCACAGGGAAACATGATCACCCGGGTATCACGCATAGCATAACGTAGAAACCGGGTGATATTAAAAACCAGCAATATGTTCGTGGTTTACTTTTCTATCAGTCCCAGGTCGGGCTGGGCATATTTGTACACTTTATAATAGATGGTGGTTTTGGTCTGAAAAACACCTTTAATCATCGACATTTTATTTACAAATTCCACCAAATGATTATTATCCCTGCACATGACATCCACTTCAAGATCATATTCACCAAATGTGCCGGCTAAAAAACTTACTTCAGGCATGGCGGCGATTTTTTTGGCCACCTGTTCTTTTAATATGGCAGGCCGGATATACACAGCCACATGGGCATAGGACCGGAACCCTACTTTTCCCGGATCCACCCGGCCGATTATCGTAATGATATTTTCTTCCAAAAGCCGGTTAAACCTCGTACGGATGGTACCAATAGACAATTCCAGTTTTTCGGCAATTACAGTAAATGAGGTACGGCCATCTTTCTGCAGGAAACGGATGATCGCAAAATCGATATCATCCAATACACTATCCGGTTTCACCATGAGTTTGATTTTCTCCATTAGTCGAATTTACTCCATATTCATTAGTTTCTAATGCTTAAATATACAAATTATGCAGATCTTCATGCCAATTTCTGAATAATATGCATTATTTTCGATGAGTATGAAATATGAAAGAATTAAAAATTTTATCAATGGTGAATTTACAACCATTGAATCAGCCAGAGTATTCACCATTACCTCGCCATCAGATGGTACCTGTTTAACGGAATTACCCTGTTCTACGGATGCGGAGCTGGAAGATGCCGTAAAAGCCGCCAAAAACGCATTTGCTTTATGGAGTAAAACCCCGATTAAAGAAAGGGTGCAGGTTTTTTTCAGGTACAAATTTTTGCTGGAAAAACACCTGCAGGAACTGGCCGCCTTAGGCAGCGAAGAAAATGGCAAAACCCTCAGCGAATCCATAGCCGAAATTGAAAAATGTATTGAGTTAACCGAATTTGCCTGTTCCTTACCGCAACTGGTAAGCGGCGAGACACTCGAAGTAAGCACAGGTATTGAATGCCGCACCGAACGGGTGCCTTTAGGCGTTGTAGCATCCATCGTTCCGTTTAATTTCCCTACCATGGTGCCCAACTGGACCATACCCAATGCCATTGCCCTGGGAAATTGCATGATCCTGAAACCATCCGAAAAAGTTCCCCTGAGCATGGGCCGAATTGCTATCTTATTGAAGGAAGCAGGACTGCCCGATGGGGTTTTGAATATCGTACATGGCGATGCGGAAATCGTGAATGCGATTTGCGATCATCCCGGCATTGAGGCCGTAACATTTGTTGGTTCAACTACTACGGCGAAAGCGGTTTACCGCCGTGCTACAAAAAATTTAAAACGCTGCCTGGCTTTAGGCGGGGCAAAAAATCACCTGCTGGTGCTGCCCGATGCGGCGCCCGATATGACGGCCATGAATATTACGGCTTCCATGAGCGGCTGCGCCGGACAACGATGCATGGCTGCTTCGGCCATGGTAGGTGTTGGATCCGTTGATCATATCATTGATAAAATCTGTATGGAAGTACGGAAACTGGTTGCGGGTAAAAACCTGGGCGCGGTTATTAACAAAGCCTCCAGGGAAAGAATAGAACATTATATAACCGAAGCGGAACTGCAGGGCGCCAAAATATTGGTCGATGGCAGGAATGTGGTAGTACCCGGAAAGGAAAACGGCACCTATGTTGGCCCGACCGTGATTGATTATGTAACCCCGGATATGTCGGTGGCCAAAGAGGAAATTTTCGGTCCGGTCCTATCCATCATCCGTACCGGCACGATTGACGAAGCGCTGGCTATTGAAAATGCCAGTCCCTACGGGAATGCCGCCAGCGTGTTCACCCAAAGTGGCGGTGCGGCGCGGCATGTGATTGAAAAAGCCAGTGCCGGTATGATCGGTGTAAATGTGGGCGTTCCGGTACCCCGTGAGCCGTTCTCTTTCGGGGGATGGAATGAGAGCAGGTTTGGTGTTGGGGATATAACCGGCAAAAGTTCTATTGAATTCTGGACCAAACTGAAAAAGAGTACGATCAAATGGAATCCGGAATCAGGTGTTAACTGGATGAGCTGAGAAACAACCATCAATAAATATCAAATGGTCGAAACATCTATATCAGAAGCACAGGAACTGATCCGGGATAACCTGGATCACACGTTATTTTCCTGGAGCAAACAAAAAGGGATTGATCCCATCGCTGTAAAAAGGGCCCAGGGCGTTTACCTGTATGATTATGAAGGCAGGCGTTATATCGATTTCTCCTCGGGATTGATGAATGTAAATATTGGCCACGGCAATCAGCGCATAACGGATGCTGTAGTGAAGCAAATGCAGGAAGTCAGTTATGTGACGCCTGGTTGCGTAACAAAAGTGAGGGGTGACCTGGGGAAAAAACTGGCGGAAATATGTCCCGGTGATCTGAACAAGGCATTTTTCACTTTATGCGGAGCCACGTCCATAGAAAATGCCATCAAGCTGGCCCGTTCCTATACAGGCCGCCATAAAATCATCAGCCGGTACCAGTCTTATCATGGTTCAACTTATGGAGTGATGTCTGCAGGCGGCGATCCCCGTAAATTAGCTGCTGATGCACAGCAGGCACCCAATTTTATTCATATAGATATTCCGTACGCCTACCGCTGGCCCCATGGCGAAGAGAGTTTTTTGAAGGACGCTGTTGCCAGTCTCGAAAGAATGATCGCTTACGAGGGTCCCGGAAATATCGCAGCCATTCTTTTGGAAGGCGAATCCGGTTCATCGGGTTGTTTCCGTTATCCAAAAGGTTATCTCTCAAGTGTAAGGGAAATTTGCAACAAACAGGGCATCCTGCTGATCATGGATGAAGTGATGAGCGGCTTCGGCCGCACTGGCAAATGGTTTGGATTTCAAAATCATAACATCATACCCGATATGATCGCCATGGCGAAGGGCCTTACGGCTGGTTATTTACCTTTTGGTTGTTTGATGGTTAGTGATCAGATCGCATCAAAATATAATAACACCACATTGCCATTGGGCCTCACCTATTCGGCGCACCCGGTCTGCTGCGCCGCTGCCCTGGAAACGATTAAAATTTATGAAGATGACAGGCTCATTGAAAACGCCCGGGTTATGGGTGAATATATGGATACCCAAATAGAACTTTTAAAACAAAAACACCCTTCCATCGGTGACTGGCGTAATACCGGTTTATTAGGCTGCCTTGAACTGGTAAAAAACCGCGGAACCCGGGAACCCATGGCGCCCTTTAACGCGAAGCCGGAAGAGATGCAGGTCATGAACCAGGTTGCTGCAAAAATAAAAGAGCTGGGCATGTACACTTTTGTAAGATGGAACTTTATATTTATTGCTCCACCACTTTGCATTTCCAGAGAGCAGGTGGATGAGGGCCTGGCCATCATCAGCGAATCGATCCGTTTTGCTGACTGCTATGTGGTTGAATCAGATTAGTAACGCACCAGGTATTGCTGCATCAACCCCTACATAAAACGGATACGCTGTAACCCGTGATCAGGAAATTGGGAACAGATCCAATCAGATTTCAGCTTTCCGCTACAGGCTTTTTTCGTCAATATACTTTATTATGCCTTTTACTGCCGGAGCCAATCAAATCTTTTATCATGAGCGTCAGATCTTCAAGTTGATAAGGTTTGGTAATCAGGTTATCTGCACCAATTATCAATGCCTCTTCTATATCCTTTTTTTCAACTGTGGAAGTACTGAATATAAATGGTATTTCATTAGTTTCTACATGATCCATTAATAGTTTTAGTACCTCATAACCGTTCATTTCAGACATCATGATATCACAAATAATCAAATCAGGTATATATTTTGTAAAAAGTTCAACTCCCTGTTTTCCTGTATGAGCCTGTAGTGTTTTGAAACCAACCAGCTCCAGGTATTCCGCAAGATTTTCCAGAATATCACAATTGTCTTCTATAATTAAAATAGTATGCACCAATTCTCTCTTTGATATGTATGATAAGGTAAACCTATTTCGTATCTGTTCAACATCTGAAAGGCCAAATCTGCCGGGTCCACTTCCCGCTCCTGCGGAGAATGTGTGAATATTGAAACATATTTATAAAATTGTACAACAAACTGAAGAACAAAATATCAGTGTTTATAATGATTGATTTAAAGAATCGGAAAATATTTCTGGTACAGGCCGGGCTTTTCAGCCAGTTTACAATTTGTTCTTAAATCCACTTGTTGCAGGTAACCGGATATGTGCCATGTGTAATAAAAGGAGTCTGCAGATACTCCCGAAATGTATTACCCAATGTGTCGAATACATGAAAAGTAACAGATCAGTAGCGAATAAAAGGTTACTAAAGTTCACGCCATTGGGTTGGCAAACTTCGAAAAGCAAATACGATTGGGTCCGCCCGCGATGGATTGCAGAACCAATCAATTTGCAGGAGCAGTCGAATCATCAATAGCGCTTTCGACAGTTCCAAAAACATATTTCCTATTGCCTCTTCAGATAAATTACAGGAGAATAAGAATTATTCAAACCGTTCGTTAATCGCACAGCGACGCCATTTTTCCAATAAGCAGGAACATTATGTCCTGATATATTTTCGTATCCCGAAACATATATATCGTTTCCCCAGATGGCTATTCCCGATGCTTCAGCCTCGCCGGCCCCATTGGTAAGATGAAAAACACTGTCATTTTTAAAATAAGAGGCTGCACCCCCGTCATTTCCAGCAATGTAAACATCGTTATTTGAAACAACCAGGGAACTGAAATTCTGAGAAACACTTCCTGTTTTTATAACTGATCCGTTCTTCCATATCTTTGAAACACCGATGGAAGCAGGAGCCCCGCCACATACAGGACAACTATTTGAGGCAGTATATTCATTTCCTGATACATATATATCCGGACCTGAAACAGCAATAGACAACGCTTCCGCGTTTTTCGATCCGTCACTTAAACTTACAGCTATACCGTTATTCCAATATTTAGCTACTTCAAATTTCCCATTTGACTCCCAACCGGCGGCATATACATTGTTACCTGTAACAATAATGGAAGTGATTACAGCATCGTTTGAGCCAGAAGTAAGATTTACCGATTGCCCGTTTTTCCAGTATTTAGCAATTTTATGATCTCCATCGTTTTCATATCCGGCAAAATAGACATCGTTCCCAGAAATTGCGATCGAGCTTACATACGATGGTAAAGCGGTATCCGAAAGATTATGAATCGTTCCATTCTTCCAATATTTTGCAACGAAGTGATTATTGATAAAATCATTGCCCCCCACATAAACGTCACTCCCTAAAACAGCGATTGAATTTGCGGTTATAAAACGCGAACCATCTGTAAGATCCGTTAAAACATTATTTTTCCAATATACGGCTACCTCATTAGACGGATAATAAGACCTCCAGCCAGCCAGGTAAACATCAACCGGTCCTGTTTGATCATTGACAAGGGCAGCGACGGGGGAGTTTTTACTGCAGGCGGCTGACTCCAGCCATATAAAAAGAACCAACCCTGTATAAA
>DHWT01000034.1 GCA_002413325.1 Chitinophagaceae bacterium UBA5175
TCAGTATGCCTGCCTACCTGATTCCATTTCTCAGCATTGCCAAGCTACTGGGCGTGATCGCCATCCTGGTTCCCGGATACCCGAGAATTAAGGAATGGGCTTATGCCGGTTTGGTTTATGATTTGCTCGGGGCATTTTATACAAACTACGCCTCGGGAGAAACTTTTTCAAATTCATTTCCGATCCTTTTATTTGTCGGTATAGCGTTTGTTTCCTATTTTCTTTATCACAAAAAAGCCGGACTTCCTTCAGGCTAGTCCGCGAAAATTACATGTTCCGATGATCCTGTAACTGAATGGTTATAAGCCGGGCCGGCAGGTATATAAAATCAATTGCCTCCCCGCGGAGGCAATTGATTCAGTCGGATAAGGGTTGAAATTAATCCTTGATCAGATCCTGCATGGTGGCCATTTCACCTTCTGTATTCACTTTGACAATCTTAATATTTGACTTGTCTTCCAGGTGAATTACATAACCCTTTCCATCATTTGTCTGCACTTCTTCAACCAGGGTAATCGCCATATCATAATAAGTGGATTTTACAATAGCCCTGATATCACGGGGAAGTTTGTCTTCACCATAAAAAATCAGTGAATACTGCCAGCGGCCCTTTTTGTCATAAAAGACCCTTTCTCCAAAACCGTCCTGGACGAAATAGGATACAAAGCCATTTTTATCGGAAAACCACATGGCGTTACTTGCATTGAACCGGACCTGGAAGTCCTTGATTGCCCGGGCATTGATATTTTTTGTATCCGGAACATAAGAACCCATATCAGCGGTGCTTTCCAGGGCGGCCGCATTTCGAACAGATGTCTTAAATTTTTGTGAATCATTAAATGCAACCGGGCTTGCTGAATACTGTGCATTTACTGAATTGCTGAACGCTGCAATGGAACTGAATCCAATGGATAGCGCGAAGAGGATTTTTTTCATTTTTGTAAGGTTTAATTGATGATTGATTTTGTTTAAATGAATGGGATGACTTTGTTAAGAATCATTCCATGCGGCTGATTCAAAGGGTTTGGATATCTGGCGGTCTGAACAGGGTAAAGGATACTGATAATCTGATTCCGGAATGTTGTTGTAATAGATTGATCGCAGGATTTTAAAAGAGGGAAACAGAAAATATGGAAACCAGACATATTTTTCTTACATTGGATAAAAGCCCCCCACTATAATGGACAGCGCTGGTTCTTTTCATTATAATGACCAGGAAATAATCAAACAGCTAAGGCAAAGTGGGATTGACAAAAGAAGAAGTGAAGAGCAATTATTCAACCGGTTCGCCTATTTCGTCCGGGAGGGCATGACCAAACACGCTCTATCGGAGGATGAGTCTTTTGACGCCTATTCCGATACCATTCTCGCCGCGCTGGAAAATATACGCAACGAACATTTTGAAGCCCGCGCTTCCCTCAAAACCTACCTCTACCAGATTTTCCATAATAAATGTGTTGACCTGTTGCGAAAAAGAACGACTCATAAGAATAGCGTGCACCGCCCGGAGTCGATTTCAGACAGGCTGATGCTTTTAACTGATACCGCCCGTTCGGTCGTTCAAAAGATGATGGACCAGGCAGACTGGAACCTGCTCCGGGAAAAACTGGACCAGCTGGAAGAAAAGTGCAGGCAAATGTTAACGTATTGGGGAGACAATTACAGCGATAAGGAGATCGCTGCCCTCCTCCGGTATAAAAACGCAGACGTAGTAAAAACGAGCAGGCTTCGCTGCCTGGACAGATTGCGAAATCTGTATAAAGCCAAATAAAAGCGATGGACAACCTGGATTATATAGAAAGCTATTTCACGGACGAGCCGGACCCCGTCCGGACCCGGGAATTTGAGAACCGGATTGAGTCAGATCCTGCTTTTGCGGAGCAGGTAGCTTTTTACCTGTCTGCCTTCCAGGTTTCCGGGGAAGCAGCCCGGATTGTAAAAAAGGAACATTTTAAGGAAATTTATAAAAAGAATCATATAGCCGGCCCCGGACCGGTCAGAAAATTGGTATATTATATGGCTGCAGCAGCGGTGGTTGCAGGAATGGTTTTCGGGATCTACACCTATGTTAAGTCCGTTTCACCAAAGCAGCTGGCCGATCGGTATGTGAACGGGCACCTGCAAACCCTGGGCGTGACCATGAGCGGCCGCAGCGACAACCTGCAAACCGGCCTCCGGTTGTATAATGAAGGAAGGTATGAAGAAGCTTTATTGCAATTTGAAAAAATCATCCGGTCCGATACCTCACTTTTTACTGCTAAGGAATATGCAGGGATTGCCGCCCTGCGTTTAAAAGAATATAATAAGGCACTATCGTATTTCGAACAGCTGGAAATCTACAACGGCCTTTATGCAAATCCTGCCCTGATCTTACAGGCCGTCACCCTGATGGAACGCAATCAACCCGGCGATGCCGCTAAGGCAAAACAACTCCTGAAACGGATCGTGGACCAGGATCTTGAAGGGAAAGAACTCGCGCAGGAATGGCTAAGGAAACTTTAGTGTATCTCTTTCAATATAAACCTTAAACTTTTTCATATGAAAAGAAATAACCGCATAAACACCGGAATGCTACGGAGTATGACCCTGTTCACCCTCATGATTTCTGTTATCCTAAGCTTAGAGTCCTGCCCGGGCCATACCCCTCAGTCACCGACCTACGCACTTCCTCCGTCGCTGCAGGTTTCTCCGGATTCATCCATAAAATGGGTGGACTGGATTGTGCTTTTTAAGCCTGCCTCTACATATGCTGAAAGAACATTGTATATGGATAACCTCAGGGATTCCATTATTCAGTTTGTTGCCAGAATGAATCATGATTCTAACAGAAACGATCCTTTAGACGTTCAATATGTATTTTGTCCCTGCGATTCCCTGTTATACAATCTGGTTGCAACCACATCCATTACTGCCACCGGAACCATAGCAACTTCACCTACCCCGCCACCCAAAACAGGGGCCTCGGGAGACCCTTATTTGTATGCGATTCAGAACAATCAATATCAGGATAGTACCACTGCCCGGAATCTTGAAAGTCCTTCACCTAAATCCGGCAGTTATACTGTAGACAGTTCCAGAGTTCTGGCAATTATGGATACGGGCCTGGATAGCACTTTATTTGATAATAACTTTAAGTATTTATTATGGAGCGATCCGACCGGAGAACCTACGCTGCGGAATTTTCAATTCTTTAGTAATCTCAAAGGACTTGATTATTATTTGGATGACGACCCTTTTAAACATGGATCTGCTGTAACCTCCCTTGCATTGGAAGCCATCAGAAAATATAATCCCAGGAATAATAAACTGCCGCGGATAATGGTTCTTAAAGTATTGGATTCAAAAAGGCTTGGATCCACGTTTACCGTTAGCTGCGCGTTGAGTTATGCCGTGCAAAAGAAAGCGACCCTGGTCAATGCAAGCCTTGGCTATTACAGTAACGGTGAGGTGGATTCTGTTTTAAGATACTATGTGGAATTCAGCAAAAACGCAAAACCCAATCCGTTACCCATTATTGCGGCAGCGGGAAACCTTACTGGAAAACATGATTTGGATCTTTGCACACCTGCTACAGATCTGAACAAAAATAAACTGACTAAAACCCACTTGTTTTACCCGGGTTGCTTTAGTCCTGACTATATTAATGTTATTTGTGTAACAGGACTTAAGAACGATCATATGCCCTGTTATTACCAGAATTATTCTCCAGAGTATGTGAATATTGGTGTGATCACCAACCCACCTCCCGGCCCGGCAGCATATTGTTGCAATTTCCCTGTCAGTTTCTTTAATAATTCAAGAAGAGGTTATGAAGGGTCTTCATTTGCAACACCTGTTGTAAGCGGTCAGATTATGGCAGCTATGTTAATAAATCAAGTACTCACCTGGAGAGATGCACTCAGTCAGGTTGGGGTGACATCAACCGGATCGGTTTCAAAAAAAGTTCTACCGTATAATTCAACTCCATGATTTCAGAATATGTTAAAATACCTGCTGGTCTTCCTCATCTGCCTGTCACATACCTCAACCTTGTCCGGACAATGTCCGGACAAGGTTGCCCTATGGAATCGTATAATATTTTTACGCGATTCAACTAACATTCCTGATTCAATACAATTAAAGGAATTATCCGGCTTTCTGGAAAAAATCAAAGTATGCCCTCCTTTAAATGATTCCACCGATGCACTGCTCCTCATACGAATTGGCGCACTGTACTCAAGAAAAAAAGATTTTAAAACGGCCATAGAATTTACCCTGCGCAGTATATCTATGATTCACTCGCATATCGGGGAACCGGGAAATGCTGAATCACAACTGGTAAAAGCTTACCATAACCTCAGTATTTATTACGATTCCACGGGACAGATACATTTAGCAAAAAGAGCTTCTGACAGTTGCATATTCATTTCATTAAGGTTAAATAAAATGTATGAAATTTCCGCCCAGCATATCAGTAGCAAAATTAATGAGCTTTTCGGAAAAGGAGACTATTACCACTGCCTGGAAATCGCATCAATCGGGGAAGAAATATCCAGAAAATCCGGTTACCGTTCAGACGATGTATTTTATTATGCCTGCTGGGAAATCAATTCATACATCTTCTTAAACAGGTTTCCCGAAGCATCACAAAAATTAAAAAAAACCATTGCAGAATGTAATCAATCTAAAAATAAACCAAATTTAGGGAGTCTGCTAAACCTGAAAGCAACGGTCGCTGTAAAAAACGGCTCCCCTGAAGAGGCGATTATGTTTACGATGGAATCCTTCAACTATGAAAAAAGAAACCACAATTATCCAAATTGTGCCAGCGCTTTGAGTAATTTAGGCTATGACCTGTATTATAAAAGATTACGTCAGTATAAAAAATCATTACGTTATTTTAAGGAGGCCCTGCTTTATGCGAATTCCAATGATTCGCTTTCCATCCTGAATAACATGGCCAATGTTTATGTTCAAATGGGAGATTTCAAACCTGCCTTCGATTATTTTCAACTGGCCTTTAATAAAATCCATCCCCTTGCTGACGAAAAATTTTTAATTAACAATTTCACGAAAGATTTTTTTGATGCCTGGAATGCAGAATATCTGTTCAACCTGGTGTTGGATAAAGCGGAAGCCTTCATCATTAAATATAACCAGACGAGTAATTTGCCTGATCTGAAGTCTGCATTAAGCATATACAAGGCGGCCGACCACCTGATGGACAAAATCAAGATTGCACAAACCAATATATCATCAAAATTATTTTGGCGATCAAATACCAGGAGATTGTATGAAAATGCAATCAAATCCTGCTATTTAGCAGACAATATGGAAGATGCCTTTTACTTCTTTGAAAAGAGCAGGGCCGTTCTGTTGAATGACCAGCTCAAAGAGCAGGAAACAGAGGATCCCAATTTGATTGGAACGGCCCTGTTACAGAAAAAATTACTCGATTTAGAAATGCAGGTGAATAAACTCGATCCTTATTCAAATGAATATTCAGGTATTCAAAGGGAAATATTTATCACCAGGGAGCAATTGAGCCGCCTTGATCAGCTGGTAAAAGAAAATAATTCATGGTATTATCAAAGCCTGATTGATACCAATTTTATAACTCTTAAGGATGTTCAAAATCAATTGCTGAGAAAAAATAACACACAGGCCATCCTGGAATTTTTTAATGGTGACAGTGCGTGTTATCTACTATCGGTAACACCTGTAAAATCATCAATTACCAGGATCAATAAGACCGCTTTTGAGAATCAGGTTGTCAGGTACACCACATATCTGTCGAATCCTGATTTGGAAAACCAGGATTTCAAAGGTTTTGTAAGGGCCGGAAAGGAACTTTACAACCTGATTTTTAATGAATTTCATCTGCCAAAAGGCCGTATGATCATCTCTCCGGATGGCGCATATTTCCCTTTTGAATCATTAATTACAAATACCGATATTTCAGCGCCTTCCTATTTTCTGAACGATTATGTAGTAAGTTATACCTATTCCATTCGCTTTCTGCTCAATGACTTCAAAAAAAATAAAATCTATTCAACCGGAAATTTCCTGGGAATAGCCCCGGTTACTTATCCCGAATACCTGCAACTGCCTTCCCTGCCATTCAGCGATGAATCCGTAAATAAAATCAGTTCAAATTTTAGTAAAACGCATTCACTAATCGCCGGACAGGCTTCCCGGACCAATTTTATGCGGTGGTTCCACAGATATAAAATGATTCAACTATACACCCACGCATCAGACACCAGTGCCAACGGCGAACCCGTTATCTACTTCGCCGATTCGGCTCTCTATCTTTCAGAACTGATCCCGGAAAATAAAACCGCTGCCCAACTGATTGTTTTGTCAGCCTGTGAAACCGGGAACGGTACACTATACAAAGGGGAAGGTGTATTTAGTTTCAACCGCGGATTTGCGGCATTGGGGATCCCGTCTTCGGTAACGAATTTATGGGCCGTGGATAATGTATCCACTTACCGCATCACGGAATTATTTTATAAATATGTGTCGGAAGGACTTCCCCTGGATATCTCGCTGCAAAAAGCCAAACTGGATTTTATTTCTGCTTCTTCAAAAGAAAAAAAACTCCCCTATTACTGGGCGGCAGCCATCGTTGTTGGCAGAACAGATCCCGTTGAATTAAATCCGGGGTATCCGTGGAAATTATTACTGGCAATGACCGGATCCCTGGCCGGCGTCTTCCTTTTGATGATCCTTCTAAGAAAAAATAATCGTCCAATGCGTTTAAGCCATGCTGCCATTTTATAAGCCGGGAAACGGCTCGCACCTGAATTGCCGCAGTTCAGGACCATTTTCCGGGATGACCCCGCCTGTAAATCACTAATGGAGGGATTCATAAAACATAATATTGTTTCGGGATCCCGGACCCGGATACCCATTCGGTAAGTAACAAATACCCTTCCCGCCGTATCACAATGCAGTCCGTTGTACCAGGCATTTTCTTCGGCGTCCCGCACAAGTAACCAGCCATAACGTTGTTTGTAAAGCAGTCTGACGGCCGGCGATCCATGATTTGCTTTTGACGCAGCGTCCCGTCCTTCCACTTACAATCCTGTGTATCGTAATCTGAGAAACAATTTCCCCATCTTCTACTTTTAACAATTCCAAACCCGCTGTTACAGGATAAGGCCAAACATTAACACCGGGGTGGGTCCTGATAGGCCTACTTTACATCGTTGCCGGTTATTCTACCGGCAGATAAATAAAATAAAAATGTCAAACATTGCGCAGCTTGTAAACGTGGAAAAGAACATGACTACATTGAAAAAAGGTGTTCATGCTTCAGGATTGGACCAGGTACTCAGCAGCACCGGCCCCTTTACGGTTTTTGCTCCGACAGATATTGCTTTCGGTAAACTGGACAAAGGCGTATTGGATAATTTATTAAAGCCGGAAAATAAAACGAAACTGACCGACTTATTAAATCATCATGTGGTGGCAGGTAAAATAAATTTCAAAGACCTGAAAGACGGCGA
>DHWT01000066.1:0-1648 GCA_002413325.1 Chitinophagaceae bacterium UBA5175
GAAGAATCTTCTTCATATAGATCCACCAGGGTCTCCAGGATATTCCGTTTTACCAGTTTATAAAGCTTCTTTTTCCGCAGGTCCTCGCCAGGAGCGAAACTGCTGTCTTCGGAGACTGTATAGGATTCATTCAGGTTCAGGTCGAACCGGGACCGGGAGAGTGTTTCCAGCAGGGAATCAGTCTGGTTGATTTTTTGGGTGTATAGTAAGATGAGCTGTTTCAGGAAATCATCCTTTTGATTCAATAACTGGTCATCCAGATTAATCTGCCAGGCACTCAGTTGGCGGATATCCTCCCCGCTGAAATAAATCCGGTCTGCATCCAGCGCACGGATCATCTGGTTAAAAAGATCCCGGGAAAAGACTTTATCTACCGGCCTGGGCTGTACATGGTAGATTTCTGCCATCCGGGTGATGGTAAAGGCAGTTTCTGCCGTCGTATGGGTAATCTGTGCGAGGGAAACCGGATGAAAAAAAACGAATAAGACCAGAAATAGCGGAAATGCCTGCTTCATACCTTAAGTAAAGAATAAAATGGCAATATATAAAATCAATCGGCGTTCAGACTGAAAGTCAGTGAGCTACGTTATTTTTGCGTCTAAATTTTCTATTTGTCCAGCATCAAAAAATTAGCAGGTCAAACCATCTGGTACGGGGCGAGTTCCATCTTCGCCCGTTTCCTGTACTATTTGCTAACGCCTTACCTGACCCTGAAATTTGCGGGAACGGTAGAATATGGTAAAATGAGCCTGATCTATGCGCTGATCCCCTTTTTAAATACCCTGATCCTGTTTGCCTTTGAAACGGCTTATTTCCGGTTCATCCAACGGAGTGAATACAAAGAGGATGTCTATAATACCCTGACCACTTCCCTGCTGATCAGTACAACGGGGATCGTTGGGCTGACCATTTTCTTTCATGTTTCCATCGCTCATTTCATTGGACTTTACAACCATCCGGAATATGTTACATTAGCAGGGGTCATCATCGGACTGGATGCCATGTCTGCGCTTCCGTTTGCCAAGCTCCGAAACGAAAGCAGGCCGCAAAAATTTGCGGCGATCCGAATCAGCGGTATCCTGATTAATATTGCGACAGTCTATTTCTTTCTGACGGTTTGTCCGCATGTAATTAAGAACAACCCCAACAGCATACTGCGACTTGTTTACACCCCCAGCTTCGGCGTCGGGTATGTACTGATCGCCAATATTGCCCAATCCCTTTTTCAGCTGGCGGCGCTGTGGAAGGAACTGATAGCGGCCCGACTGGAAATAAATGTAAAGCTCTGGAAAGAAGTCTGGGTGTATGCCTTACCCCTCACCATTGCCGGTTTTGCAGGTATGATCAATGAAACCTTCGACCGGGTAATGCTTCAGCGCTGGTCTCCCCTGAAAGGAGATGCCGCAACTTTTGAAGTCGGCATTTACAGCGCCTGCTATAAACTTTCGATTTTAATAACGCTCTTTGTACAGGCATTCCGCATGGGGGCCGAACCATTTTTTTTCAGGCAGTCCACCGAAGCCAATGCCCCCAAAGTATATGCGCGGGTGATGAAATTTTTTGTGATTGCCATCTGCGGCATGTTTTTACTGGTTTCGCTGTACCTCGACATTTGGAAATATTTTATCCAGGATAAAAAAATGTGGGC
>DHWT01000066.1:2038-2793 GCA_002413325.1 Chitinophagaceae bacterium UBA5175
GGCATCACCATTGCCGTGAATTTTATTTTCATTCCCTATTTCAGTTATATGGCCTGTGCCTGGGCCACCTTCCTTTGTTACGGAACCATGATGGTTATTTCTTATGTCTGGGGACAGAAATCATATCCCGTGCCCTATGCCTGGAAGAAACTCCTGGCCTATATGGTGATCGTCGTGATTTTATATTTCATTCACCAGGGCATTACCAGGATCTGGCATAGTGACGCATTGAATTATACCATCGCCACCACGTTCCTGATTTTATACGGCCTGTTTATTTACCGGGTTGAAAAGAAGGAGTTTGACAACCTGCTGAAGATGCGCAAAAAACAGGCGTAGTTTTTTTCAGATAATATATTCTCCAATAAGGTCCCGAAGGCGATCGGCCTAAGTGTATACACTTAGAAGAACGTTTGACTCTGTTAACCATCGCTTAACCATACATTAAAAAACGATTAAACTGATAGATGAAACGACGATTACGTTGAAATGATGTCTAAATCTTCGAAATATTTCCGTAACTTCCTTTTATTGACAGGAATCCTAATATCTAAAGAACTCCCCATTATCCTGTATAATTCCTGCTTTTAACTGTTGCGCGCCAACCCATTAAGACTTTTCTAAAATCCAGGCCTTAAACAACCCAATCAATATGACACCAATTTGGCGCTTGAGATATTTGTGTAATTTATTATTCCTGCCTATCTTCTTTTCCTCCTGCGTTGATACAAAAAAAACGACTTATTTCAATGAGG
>DHWT01000166.1:0-1766 GCA_002413325.1 Chitinophagaceae bacterium UBA5175
GGCTTCTTCAATTACTTCCCGGACTTCTTTCACCCCCGAAGAAATGGCGCTCAGGGTATAAAATGGATAATGCAGGGTATGGGCAATAATATTGGCAATGGTGGTTTTGCCTGTTCCCGGTGGTCCCCACAGGATCATGGAAGGCATTTTGCCTTGTTCAAGGGCTGTTCGCAGGATGCTGCCCCTGCCGGTCAGGTGTTTTTGACCCACCAGCTGGTCAAGTGATTCAGGGCGAAGCCGTTCTGCCAATGGAGCCGGACTGGATGCCATAGAAAAAGTTTACCTTTAATCAACAACAAGTTAGCCCTTTTAAGGTTTTATATAAGAGGAAGACCTTACCATGAAAACCCATACACCCGTTTTTAGGGCATTTATTACCGGCCTGCTGTTCATTACGACCGGAAACGGCGATTCGGTTGCACAGCAACTGACTGCTGTTCAGAATTATGGGGTGAACCGCCCGGGTGTCGTCATGGTACGCACCGTTTTCTCAGCGGATGTGTATGTAAATAAAATGCAGCTGGATTCCCGCCATTTCAACGAGCTGGTGGATTCTATTCAAAAAGAAGACAGCAGTGGAATCGTGTATACCCCCGAAGAGAAGCTTGATATTGTACTCAGGGAAATTAACAGCCATCCGAACCGGTTTTTTAAGGCTTCCCTGGATTATATCCGGGAGCCGGAAGAAATAACCTCGAGTGGCACCGGATTCCTGATCACGGCCGATGGCTATGTAGCAACCAATTGTCACCTGATCGACCGGGACAACGCCTTTATACGCCGGCAGTTTTTTCTATCCGCGTTTCAGCAGATCACTGAAGCCAATATCTCCGCCCTCGAAAATGCCTGGGCAACCCGTTTCTCCGAACAGCAGAAGTCCATATTGTATAATACCTATGCTTCCGTATATGCCCGTTTATTTTCTATGGTGCTCTACGACCTGCGGAAGGATATATTTATTGAATACAGTGTTGATTCTGCCAACGGCAATACAAGCTCCATAAAAAAATCTGCCCACGTAATTGTCAAGGGCCAGCCCATGCCGGGAAAGGATGTCGCGATTCTCAAAATGGACGGAGACAGCACACTGCCCACGCTGAAAATTGCCCAGGATGAATTGCCCCGGGTGGGTGAGCAGTTATTTGTATATGGTTTCCCCGGCCCGGTTACCAATAATAACTATGTTGCAACGGAGTCGGCCATTGAACCGACGCTTACGACGGGTATAGTGAGTGCACTCAAGAAATCTGTAGCCGGGTGGCCCCTCATCCAGATGGATGCCAATATCAACCGGGGCAGTAGTGGCGGGCCGGTTTGCAATGAAAAAGGAGAAGTGGTCGGACTCACCACCTTCGGCAGTCTCGAGAACAGCGGCGGACTGGCAGCAGGGTTGAATTTTGCGATACCCGTTTCCATTCTTCAGGAATATCTTGATAGTGCTGGTGTTATTGCCCGTCCCAGTGAAACATCCCTCCTTTTCGGGGATGGGATTGTTTTTTATGACCGGGAATTTTATAAGGATGCGCTGAAGAAATTCAGGCAGGTACTGGCACTCAATAAGCAATTTCCAGGCCTGGCCTATTATATAAAAGACTCGGAAAGACGCCTTCGGCAAAATGACGAAAAGAAGTCGTCCATGATCCGGGTGGACCTGCTCGTATTCGCCCTTTTTTTATTCGGCGCGATTGTACTCTTTCGTTATTTAAGGAAAAAAGGGATAAAGCCTAAGGCCTGACGCGTAACGCTTAACGCTGAACGCTGAACGC
>DHWT01000166.1:2132-3020 GCA_002413325.1 Chitinophagaceae bacterium UBA5175
TAAAAGAATTAGATTTGGGGTTCATTAATCACCATGAAAGTGCCGGTTGCCCCTTATATAGATCATACCCTGCTGAAAGCCACTTGCAATGCAGCCGACATCGATAAATTATGCCTGGAGGCCATCGAAAACGGATTTGCAGCAGTTTGTGTTCCGCCTTTCGTGTTGAAACAGGCCGTGCAGACCCTGGCAGGGAGTCAAATAAAAACCGTTACCGTGATTGGATTTCCAATGGGTTATTCAAGTGCCGGTTCCAAGATTATGGAAACAAAGGAGGCGATCGCAGCGGGTGCCGAAGAACTGGATGTAGTCATTAATTTAATTGCACTGAAAAACGGGGACTGGCCTTATCTTGAAAAAGAAATTCGGCAGCTGATCCCGCTCATTCATGAAAAAAATAAAATCGTTAAAGTAATCGTGGAGAGCGGCGTATTAACAAGGGAGGAACTGATCCGTTGCTGCGAATTATACGGGAAGCTGGAAATTGATTTTATGAAAACATCCACGGGTTATGCTGAAAAGGGGGCTTCCATTTCAGATGTGCAACTGATGAGGGCCCGGCTTCCACGGAAAGTGAAGATCAAAGCCTCCGGCGGCATACGCCATTATGATTTTGCTGAAGAACTGCTGGCGGCAGGAGCAGACCGACTTGGCTGTAGTGCGAGTCTGCAGATTCTGGCTGAAGAAAAACTGGCCGCCTTAAAGAAAATCTGATATGAAATTACTAGTGTCACTGTTTTTTGTTTTTAATGGGGTCGCCCATGCGCAGGATACCGCGGTTTTCAGGGACCCGCGCGTTGATTCATTAATAAAAAAGCAGATTCAGATTAATGAAGTGACCACGCGGGACAGTCGCCGGAATGTACCGGGGTACCGGATACAGGTTGC
>DHWT01000197.1 GCA_002413325.1 Chitinophagaceae bacterium UBA5175
ACTTGATCACCCGGATACCGCTGTAAGATTCCTGTGCATTGGTGGTCAGGTTGCTCAGCAGGGCCTGTATCCTTTCACTTTTCCTGTGGATCAGGTTGTTGACCATGTAAATGGTCACCGCCAGTATGGGCAGGGGTGCCAGTACATACAGTGTAAGCAGCGCATCTTTCCGGATCATAAAATACAGGCTGAACCCGATGGTGGCCAGCAGGTTTACCAGGTACATAATGGCCGGACCGGTGTACATGCGCACCCGGCTCACATCTTCTGACATCCGGCTCATCAGGTCGCCGGTACTGTGACTTTTGTAAAAGGAAGTATCGAGTTGCTGATAATGCCGGTATATTTCATTCTTCTGATCAAACTCAATGTGACGGCTCATGACGATGATCGTCTGCCGCATAAAAAACATAAATATACCGCCGATGATTGCCAGGATCAATAAAGTGATGCCTGATATCGCAACTTTCTGCCCGAATGTCTGCCCGCTGGTATTTAGTTTACGGATAAATTTTTTAACCAGGATATCATAGTTGGCTGTATCTGATTTCCGGTTCCCGGTGTTTCTGATCTGTGTTTCCTGCGAAACCGGCCTGGAGGACTTTGCATGTACCTGCATGGTTAATTCCCTTTCCACCGTGTTCACCACATAACCGGTAACCTGGGGGGCCAGGATACGAAAATAGTTGGAAAGAATAACGAACAGGAAGCCCAGCAACAGCCTCCATTTATATTTCCAGAAGTATTTATTAACAGCCCGTAAATATTTCAAACGCCACAGTTTTTACCGACCGCAAATTTAAGTGAATACCCGCAGTTCCTGTTATAAAAAGCGAGCCTCCGTAAAGGGAGGCCCGCTTTTTATTCAGCCGATAATTCAATAAAAACGATTCGAAATAATAATTTAAAACGATAAAGCTTCTTTTTCCTGAACACCATTTTCCGTGGTGACCAATAAATGCCCCTGCATGTATTTTTCTGCATGCTGACTGGAATCCAGGCCTTCTTCTTCTTCTTCCTTGCTGACGCGTATGGGTAAGAGGAAGTTGATAAACTTGAAAATGCCGAATGAAACGAAAAAGCTGTAAGGAACCACGATCAAAAGGGCTTTGACCTGTGTCCAGAAAAATGAAAAGTTACCATAAAACCAGCCGTCATTGCCGGCCGGGTTGACTGCTTTGGTAGCAAAGATGCCGGTCATCAGCATGCCTACAATACCCCCCAGTCCATGGCAGGGAAATACATCCAGGGTATCATCGAGCCTGGTTTTAGAACGGAAGTACACAGCAGTATTTGAAATCACGGCTGCCACCACCCCGATGAATATACTTTGCGGGATGGCTACAAAACCGGCTGCCGGTGTGATGGCAACCAGGCCTACCACGGCTCCGATACAGAATCCGAGAACCGAAGGTTTTTTACCTTTAATCACATCAAAAAACATCCAGGATAAACCGGCGGAGGCTGCTGCCGTGTTGGTGGTTGCAAAAGCAGAAACAGAAAGACTGTTGGCGGCGCCGGCAGATCCGGCATTGAATCCAAACCATCCAAACCAGAGTAAGCCGGTTCCGATCAAAACATAAGGGATATTTGCTGGTGGAATTTCTTTATTCAGTATATGACTTCTCCTTTGTTTTAGCACCATGGCGCCAGCCAGGGCCGCACAACCGGCAGAAATATGAACCACGGTTCCCCCGGCAAAATCCAGGGCTCCCATTTTTGCGAGCAGGCCGTCCGGATGCCAGCTCCAGTGTGCCAGGGGTGCATACACCAGGATGCTGAACAGCGGGATGAACAGCACATAGGCTGTAAATTTTATTCTTTCAGCAACGGCACCAACCACCAGACCGGGGGTTATGATCGCAAACATTAACTGGAAGAGCGCAAATAAGGTGAGCGGAACCGTCGGCATAAAGACCCAGGGTTTTCCCGAGTTCACCCCTTTAAACATGAAATGGGTGAACGGATTTCCGATCAGGCCATGAATACTTTCTCCAAAACACAGGCTGTAGCCGACCACGATCCAGAGCACGCTGACCAGTCCGGCTGCAATCAGGCTCTTGATCATGGTAGAGATTACATTCTTCCGGTTCACCATCCCGCCATAAAAAAAAGCCAGGCCGGGCGTCATCAGAAATACCAGGGCCGTGGCAACGATCATCCAGGCAATATCAGCTCCATTGTATTTACCCTCATCAAAATTATTAACAGACGGAACAAAGAGCGCCATCGTTGCAAAGCCTGCAAGAATGAGGAACGGTAAAGATGTTTTTAAGGTGATTTTGCTCATAACTGAAGATAGGTTTTGTAAAAAAGTTGTTAATCAAGACCATTTTCAGTGGAAAATTAATACAAAATCGTAAAATATATTACATCTATTAAAAATTAATATGTATTATTTATACACATAAAACCTTACCCAATTAAATTTTTCTTATAAGTTGTTTTTTTTCAATTCATTAACTGCAAATCCGGCTGCCCGGGCCGTAAGCGCCATATATAAAATGGAGGGGCTTTGGTTGGCCGTACTGGTCATACAGGCCCCGTCGGTGACAAATACATTCCTGCAATGATGTAACTGGTTCCAGCCATTCAGCAGGGAGGTTTTTGGATCCTTGCCCATCCGGCAGCCGCCCATTTCATGGATATCCCTTCCAGGAGCCCAGTGATTGTCGACCGGCCGGATATCTTTTACCCCGCCATTCGAGAGCGTTTCAGAAGCCTGTTCCAGAAAATCTTTCAGGAGCAGTTCATCATTATGATCGTAGGCGATATCGGTTACGAGCAGTGGGATACCCCAGGGATCTTTTTTTACGGGATCCAGATAAACCCGGTTGGTTTCCTTCGGGATGGTTTCTCCCTGCATATACATATAACATCCCCATTCCCCGGCTTCCGATAATGCTTTTTTATAGTCCTCTCCTACCTGCGGGCCATCTGTTCCATCCCCCCTTTTTCTGAAACAACCCATAAAGGCCATATAACCTCCTGCAAAATCCATATCCTGTTTTTTCAGGTTCCTGAAATTGGCCATCATGGATTCGGCCGGCTTTCTGCCGTAATAATAGGAATCCAGGAATCCTTCAATCCGGCCGCTTACCGAACCGCGGTAATTCTGGTGACAAATAAATTTTCCCAGCAGTCCGTTATCATTACCCAGCCCGTTGGGAAAACGGGACGAAGTGGAATTCAGCAGGATCAGGTTGGTATTGAGCGCAGAGGCATTCAGGAAAATGATGCGGGAAAAATATTCTGTGGTTTCATGGGTGACTGCATCAATGATTCGCACACCGGTCGCTTTGTTTTTCTTTTCATCATAAATAATGGAATGAACCACGCTATGCGGCCGGACCGTGAGGTTCCCGGTGCCGGCTGCCCAGGGTAAAGTGGAGGAATTGGAACTGAAATATCCCCCAAAAGGACATCCCCGCATGCAGAGATCGCGTGCCTGGCAACGGCCACGACCCTGTTTCAAATGGATATCGCGCGCTTCAGTGAGTTGGGCCCATCGTCCCTGGATCATGAAACGGTCCTTATATTTTGAACTGATTTTCTTTTGCAGATCTTTTTCAACACAATTGAATTCGAAGGGCGGCAGGTAGTCACCGTCGGGCATGGCTTCCAGTCCGTCCTTATTTCCGCAAATACCGGCAAACCGCTCCACATGGGAATACCAGGGTGCAATATCATCATACCCGATGGGCCATTCTATTCCGTATCCGTCACGTGCAGGTGCTGTAAAATCGTACCGGCTCCAGCGGGGACAGGCCCTTCCCCAGATCAGTGATTTACCGCCCACCTGGTAACCGCGGATCCAGTCGAATGGTTTTTCCTGTACATAGGGATGATCGGCATCCTTAATAAAAAAATGCTGGGTGGATTCATTAAATCCAGCCGCTTTGGTGATCAGCGGATTTTCTTTCCTGAATTTTTCCGGCATTTGTTCCCGGTGCGGGAATTCCCAGGGTGCCAGCGTGGCCGTCGGGTAATCTTTAAGATGAACGACATTGCGCCCTCTTTCCAGGACCAGGGTCTTCAGTCCGGCTTCACAAAGTTCTTTTGCTGCCCATCCCCCGCTGATACCGGAGCCGATCACGATGGCATCATAGGTATTCAAATATTTCCTTTTTTCAATTCTGAAACAGCATGGTCCACGGCGCGTGCGGTAAATGCCATAAAAGTCAGGGAGGGATTCTGGGTGCTGGTTGAAACCATCGCGGCTCCGTCGGTTACAAATACGTTCGGACACAGATGGAACTGGTTGTATTTATTCAGCAGGGAAGTTTTGGGATCTTTTCCCATCCGGCAGCCGCCCATTTCATGGATATCCAGTCCGGGCGCCTGTTTGCTGTCGTTCGCCTGAATATCTTTACAACCGGCCAGCGATAACATTTCGGAAGTCTGCTCCAGATAATCCTTCATGGATTTCACGTCATTCTCATCGTAATCGACAGAAACAACCAGTTCCGGAATGCCCCAGGCATCTTTTTTATCTGTACTCAGGCGCACCTGATTGGATTCTTTGGGAATGGTTTCACCCTGCATCTGCGAAGACACAAACCAGCCGCCGGCTTCTGAAAGATTTTCTTTTAATCCCGCGCCCAGTGATTCTCCGGTGCCGGAAAAATTTCCCCTGCCGCGGCCCGCACCAAAGAA
>DHWT01000319.1 GCA_002413325.1 Chitinophagaceae bacterium UBA5175
ATGAATAAGCCAGGGCGCTGGCCATACTTACCACTTCTCCGCGCCCACCACATTTACCTGCTGCGGGCACAAGTCCGAAGCCGTCAAAATATTGGGCTTCGTTTGGAATCGGTGATTCCGGAGTGAAGCCGGCATCCTCTATCGCATCGGCATACAGCAGGGGTTTGATGGACGACCCTACCTGGCGTTTGGTATTCAGGTTGGCATGATCGAATTTATAAGTCTTGAAGTCAATACCACCGATCCATGCTTTCACCGCACCACTCATCGGATCCATGGCCAGGAAGGCGGTTTGCATCATCTGGTGATTGTATTTAATGGAATCCAGGGGAGTCATCACCGTATCCGTTTCACGCCGTGAGTTCCAGGCAAAAACCTTCATCTGAACGGGCTGATCAAAGGATTTCCGGATCTCTGCAGCCGGTATACCATCGTCTTCCATATTTTGCCAGCGTTCAGTGTGCCGGATCAGGGATTCCAGGATATTGGAATGTTCCTTCCATACCAATCCCCTGCGGATTGCGGGTTGTGTATTGAGTACTTTTTGCAGGCCGGGCAACTGTTTGGCCACCGCTTCTTCGGCATAGAGCTGCATGCGTGGATTGATGGTGGTATAGATCCGCAGTCCGTCTTCGTACAGATCATAGGATTCACCGGTAGCGGGATTTTTATGATCCTTACACCATTTTTTCAAATCGTCCCGGATCACATCCCGGAAATAGGGTGCGAGCCCGTTATTTTCATCCAGCTTTTTATAATTGGAAAGATCGATGGGTTTCAACTTATAATTCCGCCCCTGTTCTTCAGTCAGGAAATTACTTTCCACCATCCGGTTAATCACCGTATTCCTGCGCTCGATGGCGGCTTTTGGATTTTTCCTGGGGTTATACAGGGTATTACCACTCAGCATACCAATGAGCATGGCCGCTTCATCCACGGTCAGCTGATCGGGCTCTTTCTGAAAAAACGTGCGGCTGGCATTCCGGATGCCGTATACATTGTCGCCAAAAGGAACGGCATTCAGGTATAAGGCGAGGATTTCCTCCTTGGTGAAATTTCTTTCAAGGCGCACAGCGGTAATCCATTCCTTCAGTTTTTCAATTCCGCGCCGGGCCATATTCCGGGAGCCCTGGCCCAGCATGTATTTGGCCAGCTGCTGCGTGATGGTGCTGCCGCCCCCGGCCTGCCCAAGTTTTACGACCGCGCGCAGCACGCCCATGCCATCGATACCCGAATGTTCGTAAAATCTTTTATCTTCTGTTGAAAGCAGGGCATTGATCGCATTTCTGGAAATATCATGGTATTCCACATTGCTCCGGTTGCTTTTGTCCTTATAATACTTCCCCATCAGGGTTCCATCGTCGGCATATACTTCAGATGCCAGCATAATGGAAGGATTTTCCAGTTCTTTTAAGGAGGGAAGCGGTCCAAATGCTCCAAAATTGATCAGTACCAGCAAGAGGATAAAGGCGCCAAGACCTCCAAAAAAAATCTTCCAGAATATCGGGTTTGCCTTTTGCATATTTTTATTTTATAACAGAGAATTCAATATAAGTCATTATTTGGCCGGTGGAAATTTATCGGGGGCATAAACCGATAAGAATTTCTTATACAACGGTATGTCCTTATTTACTTTCAGTATTTCCAGGTTCTGATCATCGATGATGATGAAGAAATATTTAATTGCCGGCAGCCAGGGAATGATTTCACGCGGAGCCGCATTGCCGGCCTTATCCAGGTATGCCATTGCCGCCGCCGCATCGTCAAATCCATGTATGACCATCATTTTGGTCGTATCGCTGAGAGCCAGCTGACTGGTCTCATAATTTTTCCCATAAAAATTTTCGCGGTTATACCGGTCAAATGCATTTTTTGATTCGGTGACATATACCGGGTCCACTTTCGTCATAACCAATGCCACGGCCTGCGGTTTGCCGGGCGTCCAGGTAAAGGGCGAGACAAACAGTGCCTGTCTTTTTAACTGGGCCGGATCAGGCATTTTTATGACGACCTGGCTGCTGTCTCTTTTTAATTTTTCAGCATTCACAGACTTCCCTTTCGCTGCCGCCGAATCACCTGTTTTCGGTTGTTCATTCCCGTTGACCACGCGGGTGATGCTGTCTTCCGGCATCCGGGTCACATGGAGATTTCTCAGGTAATTTTCTATCCGTTCCCGCTCATTCAAAACCCGAAGCACATTCTTTGCCTTGGCGGCCATCAGGGTGCCCTGGTATTTGGTGATGATCTTATTCAGCGTCACCTTCCCGATACTGTCGTACCGGTAATGTATATAATAAAGTGCTTCAATATATAACAATTGAGGCGTCCAGTATTTTTCACCATACATGCTGTCCAGCTTCAGCTTTCCGGCAGCGGCTTCGTCAAAATGCCCTTCAATCAGCTGTTCGTATACTTTTTCATAGGCCCGGGTTGCCTGTGTCCGGATGGGCAGGTCTTCAGGTCCTTTCGGCGGATTTTCAATCAGGGAAATGTACCGGCCTGAAGGGAACTTTTGTTTCATTAACGCCAGGATACGGGCTGCATTGAGTGAATCATTGAGGTGGATATAACAGTAATATTGATTGTACAGGGCTTCCTGGTAAAACCGGGTTTCGGGAAATTGGTTTTCCAGGCTATCATATATGTTGATGGCATTGCGGTAATCCGGAATATAATCCTGCAGAGATTTGCCAAGCGCAAAAAGTGCATTTTCCACAGAGTCCTTAGACTTCTTCAGTTTTTCAGGCGTGAGCGGGACGGCCTCCAGCAGGCTTTGAGCAGTAAGTTGCGCAGCCGGGGCGACAGCGGGTGCTGTTTCCGCACCATTCTGGCGCAGGTTACCTGCCGGTGCGGGACCGGTGATCTGTTTATTGATCATGGACTGTGCTTCCCAGTAATCTACATTGGGCCGGTTCCCCCATTTGGATTTGAAATCGTTGTATCCCTTTGCCTTCAGTCCCTGGTTATAAAAATACCATTCCCCGGTCGAACCGGTATTGAACATATTGGTATTTGGGTTATTTGTATTGAAACCATAACCACCGGATTCGACACCATTATCTTCATCAGCCAGGCCCTGCTGTTTCCGGATGGCACGCAGCATTTTTTTAATATAGGAATCTCTATCAGCAGGGGTCATGGCAGCGATGCGCTGGAGACTGTCCTGTCTTTGAAGGATAAGGATCTGCGGAACAATCCGGCTGAGCGCCTCTTTTCGGTCGAGCATTATTTTCAGGGAATCCGCAATCGCCACATTGTTCACGTTGACGCTGTCATATGAATATTTGGCCTCGGGATACATTTTCTCGCTCATGAATATCCATCCGAGTTTCAGGAATGCACGGTCCCGGTTATATCCCTGTCCGGTTGCATGATCAATACATTTTTTGAAATAATACCGGGCAGCCGCCTTGTTATTTCTTTCGAGTTCCATTTCGGCCTCCACATAATAAATCACATCCAGATAAGGCTCATATATTTCTTTCTTCGTCATGCGCCGGAGGGCATCCAGGTTTTTCTGAATATAATTCCCGTTTGCGCCATTCCCCTGGTTCTGCCGGATGGCATTCAGGCGGGCATATACTTCCAGGGCCGGGTCCAGTGTTCGGGAAGATGATTTCTCAAACCAGGTTTTTGATTCAGCCGGTTTGCCGGCAAGTTCATACAGCTGGCCAATCAGAAATTCCCAACGCGCCTGTTCACCGGGTTCGGCTGTATTGTCCAGCGCAAGAATCAGATGATATGCGGCACTGTCCCACTGTTTGATTTTATAAAACCACAAAGCCTGCATTTCATGCAGGGCGGGTTTTAAACGATCAGGAAAATTCGGATCCTTTTTGAGTACTTCTATCAGCACAGCCCCGCGATCGAGTTGTTCCTGCTGGATATATGTGTGTATCTGCCAGATAAAAGATTCGTTGCGGCTGGGCGGCTGGCTGAATGTTTTCTTTACAATATTTGTTTTTTCATTGGTAGCAATGGTAAAAGAGTTGCCGCCTTCTTCCTGGTTACTTCCGATGGGGAGCGGGTACCCGTCCTTGTCCCGGGGAGCAAAAGCGTAATTCACAAACTGAAAAAGGATACGGGCTGAATCCAGGTTGTTCTTGTAGAAATAAGCCCTGCCCATCAGCATGTATAAATTGTCGGTCCAGTTATTCCGCATGTCGCGCAGGAGGATGGCTGTATTCACTTTGTCGATAACGGAATCCAGGTTGCGTTTATCCCTCGACGTGGTCTCCAGTGAATAGTTGTAAAAAGGAAGAAGCCGGGTATAGTCTTCTCTGAACTGGGCCTTTGCCCGGACCAGCACGTCGTTCAGCTTATTATCGGCGTTGAAATAGAAATTATAATGGGTAATACTGTTTTGGATCAGCTGGCGGGGAACGTTCCACTTGGTTTCTGTGGTTTTCTCATAACCCAGGGTGCGGTTTTCATACTTGGCCGGTTTTTTCAGGTCATACTCAATCCCTGCCTGGCCGGATCCGGTCAGGTAAAAGAAAAAAACAAAGCATATCACTGAGGTAACGATTCGTTTCACTCTTCGCCCTTTAGGATTCCCATGCAAACTAAATTGTTATTAACTGATAAACCCTCATTTTATTTTAAAAAACCGTCAATTTAAGGCTGTTTTAACCTGCAAACCAATAACTTGTTATCTTTAGGTTGCAATATCACCTTATGGCCAAATTCGATGCCAATTCCACATTAAAAAGACTACAAAACCGGTACAGGCTGGTAGTCATGAACGACGATACCTACGAAGAAGTCGTCACCTTTAAACTTTCCCGGCTCAGCGTATATGTATTTCTCAGCACGGTTTTTGTATTACTTACCGGGCTTACAGTGGCTTTAATCGTGTTTACTCCATTAAAGCTTTATATACCGGGTTATGGAGATTTTAATAATACTACGGAGTTACGTGAACTAAAAATACGTACTGATTCGTTAGAGCAGGAGATGAGGTACCGCGATCAGTATTTTCAGAGTTTGAGAAACGTGCTGGAGGGAAGCAGTTCTGTAAAAACGGATACCACCTTGCTTAAAATTCCGAAAACGGAAAAAATAGACGATTAAAATCTGATACCAATGTTTAATAGCAAATCAAAATCTGAGGCAGCTGAATCAGTTGCACCTACCGGCAGTGCCAGTCTCATCGGCAGCGGAACATCCTTAAAAGGCGATATGACCAGTAACGGCGACCTCCGTATTGACGGAACCCTGGTGGGTAATATCATCTGTTCGTCCAAAGTCATCATCGGTGCAAACGGGGTGGTAGAAGGCGATATCAGTGGCCAGCAGGCGGATATTATGGGTAAAGTAACCGGAACCATCAAGGTAAAGGAACTCCTCCAGCTGAAAAGTAATTGCCAGGTCAATGGTAACCTGCATGCCGCCAAGCTGCAAATAGAGCCAGCTGCCAATTTTAACGGACAATGTCATATGGTTCAGGAGCCGGTGGTTTCTAACCCGGGTAAATCCGGTTCTTCTTCCCATAAAGATGATTATTCGAAAACACCGTCTCTGGCAATTTCCTGATATCAGCCTAAAGCTTAATGCTTAACGCATAACGTTTAACACGTTGTGCGAGCGGGTCCTTCATGCTAAAAAGACTTTCGGTTTTTTAGCCTATAAAAGGCTTTGGGCTTTAGGCTTACACAGACGATTGGCGTCTGCGTTCACCGTTCTGCTTAAAAGGCCTAATTTTGCCGGGATTTTAATCCATCCTGCATGCCAAACGGATCTTTCCGCACAGCTTATTTGCCATTGTTTTACCTGTTCGGGGGGCTGAGCATCCTCTTCCTGTTCTTATGGATCGTCCTGCCGGGAACCGGGATTGACTACCGGGTTTTACTTTGGGGTAACCTCCTGTTATTTATTGTGGGTTATGTATCGGTGTCCATGAGTTCAAAGGCGCTGGAACATAAAAAAGTACAGGTGTTTTTGCGACTAGTTTACGGTTCTTTTTTAATGAAGTTTTTTGTCCTGGCTGCCGGGGCCTTTATTTATATCGCCCTCTTTAAAAAAAATATCAATAAGCCGGCCCTTTTCTCATGCTTCGGCCTGTATTTCCTGTATACTTTTATTGAAGTCCGTTCGGTGATGAAACAGCGTAAAAAGTCAAATGCCTAAAAAGGAAGCACCCCTCGAATACCTGGAGAATTATCTGCCGTCCGGCGCATCAGGGAAATTATTGGAATACCTGCACCGGTATCAGGTGCACCTTACGATTACCCGCACCCGTAAAACCATTTTGGGAGACTACCGGCATGCGACCGGAACCGACCACCACCGGATCAGCGTAAACGGCAGCCTGAATCAGTATGCATTCCTGATTACCGTCATTCATGAAATCGGTCACCTGATCACTTTTCAGCAATATGGCAACCGGGTCTATTCCCATGGTAAAGAATGGAAGCAGGCCTACCGCGCGGTGCTGGAAGATTTTATGGGACTTAAACTATTTCCCTCCGACCTGCATCATACGCTCCTGAAATCCATGCACGACCTGCCGGCCAGCAGTTGTTCGGACGTCAACCTGACAAGGGTATTGAAAAACTATGATCGGCGGGATCAAACCGTGTTGGTGGAGGATATCATGGAAGGCTCCCATTTTAAAACGTCGGATGGCAGGATGTTTAAACGGGGCAGACAGATCCGCAAAAGAATTGAATGTGCTGAATTGCGTTCCGGGAAACTGTACCTGTTCAGTCCCGTATATGAAGTGCTGCCGGTCAGTCATTCATTCAGGAGCCAATAATGGCCATCAGGCCGTACAGGGCAATAACTGTTATGACAACAATGGCGAGGAAGGGTTTGTGGGCGGATTTCATGGAAGCATATTTGATTTTCGTAGATTGGATCTTAACGTGAATATATCCCATTTATTTTCCGGATGCAAGTTTTCCCGCCTTCATTTTATCCATTGCTGATTCGGACGGGCCCATTAACTTTGAAATATGGCGGAACCAATTGTTGAACTCAAAAATGTTAATATTTACCAGTCAGATGTCCTGATCCTGGAAAATGTAAATATCGTGGTGAATAAGGCAGAATTTGTGTACCTGGTCGGTAAAACCGGAACCGGTAAATCAAGCCTTTTGAAAACCATGTACGGGGACCTGACCCTGAGGGAAGGGGAGGGAACAGTGGCTGGATTTAATCTTAAGGAAATGACCTGGAAAAAAGTTCCGTACCTGCGCAGAAACCTGGGTGTGGTATTCCAGGACTTCCAGTTGCTGACAGACAGAAACGTGATCGATAACCTGAAGTTTGTATTGAAGGCTACAGGCTGGAAGGATGAAAAGCTTATGGATGAAAAAATCAATGATGTGCTGGATAAAGTGGGTCT
Organism: Chitinophagaceae bacterium UBA5175; assembly: GCA_002413325.1. Taxonomy (GTDB): domain Bacteria; phylum Bacteroidota; class Bacteroidia; order Chitinophagales; family Chitinophagaceae; genus Puia. The sequence goes on from DHWT01000319.1 coordinate 7,349, forward strand.
GAAATCGAAGGGTTTTAAAATGCCTTATGAAATGAGCGGTGGAGAACAACAAAGGGTCGACATCGCAAGGGCCCTGCTCAATTCCCCCAAGCTCATCCTGGCGGATGAACCCACCGGCAACCTGGATCCCGAGACCTCCGATGAAATCATGCAGCTTTTATTTCAAATCTCACGGGAGTATGGCACCACGGTGGTCATGGCGACACATGATTACCGCGTGGTTAGTAAATTCCCGGCACGGACCTTACGAACTGAAAAAGGGAAGGTATTTGACCATGCTACCATATCTGTGATATAAGGCTGCTGGCAGTCTGGTGATTGTTATATTGACTCTGTAATTTTTCCCGGCGCCACTGCAAATCAAGAAAAGTAAAGGGACGTTCATAGAGGTTCTCAATAACCGTCTTAAATTCACCGGCCCCTTCCGCCAGGTGACAAACTTCCTTCAGACCGGTACCCTCCACGGCCTCCGCATTCACCACACAGTGCCGCCCGTTAAAAAGCGCATTCAGTAATTTCAGTTTAATACCTGTGCAGTTAAAAGAAGGGATCACATGTATCTGGGCTTTCGAAATGATATCCTTTAATTCCTGGTCGCTTGGATCGGGTACCATGCAGCAATTCTTAAACTTTGATACCGCCCGGTAAAGCTTCGGACCGGGATTTTTACCTGCTACCAGGAAAGGGATTGAAAGGTCACGGAATACTTTTTCCAATAACCAGATCACCGCCTTTTCGTTTTCATCCACCGACAAATTTCCATGATACAAACAATAACAACCCGTTCCCTGGGGTGATTCAATTTGCTGGAACGGAAGGAAAACCGGGACGACCCGTATGTTTTTTGACTGATAAATGACCGCAGCCAGGTCGGCATCAGACTGGGTAACAGCCAGCAGGGGCCAGTTGGAAGCGATACGCTTTTCATATTTCCTCAGTACGGAACTTTCATGTAAATAATAAAGCTTTTTAAACCAGGAACTACTGCTGCTTGCAAGCTGCCTGTAATAAACCGATTCCACATTATGCAGGCGCAGGAATATTTTTCTTCCCGCGAAGCGGTTGTCCTGCAACAGGTAGGTACTATGCACGCCTTCCAGCAGGATCGGATCTTCATCCTGTAAAAGCCTTTCCAGTAATTCAGGACTGGAGCGGGAACAAACGATGTAGGGAAGCTGGTGGGAAAAACCTTTATGACCAGTTTTCCTCGGATAATAATACACCTGCTCACAAAGGGTTTTCAATATGGGTTGTTCCTCTCTTCCACTGGTAAAACAGTGCAGGTGCATTTTGATTCCTTCCTCATGCAGGGTCCTGATCTTGTAATACAGGTCGAACACACCGCCATAATCGGGCGGATAGGGAACATCATGGCACACGATATGCAGTCGCCGGTCTTCCATC
>DHWT01000148.1 GCA_002413325.1 Chitinophagaceae bacterium UBA5175
CTGCCAATGCTGTGAGCATTGTAAACATGAGTTTTTCTCCTGCAAACCTGACTGTGAGTCCGGGTACCACGGTTACCTGGACAAATAATGATGCTATGACGCATACGGTAACGGCTGATGACAATAGTTTTAATAGTGGTAATATGGCAACGGGAAGCAAATTTTCCAAGGCTTTTGCCGCCGCAGGCACCTACCCCTACCATTGCAGCATTCATGCAGGCATGACTGGGACCATCACGGTTAAAGCCTATTAAATTAGTCGGACTCATTTTCCGGCATACTTCGGAATCTGAACCTTTCCACCGTAGACTTTCATTCATTCTGATTTTTATTTGAGTAGCTACTTTAAATAAGCTATTTAAAGTTTTTATTTTCTAACCGGAAAAATCAGGATGAAATTGAAAATAATACCGATGATTTGATGCGTTTGGATGGGATGCACTCCGGCTATGATTCGCGCACAGTTGCCTGCACAGAAAATCAGTGAGAACCACCGTGACCTGGTTACCCGGGACGGTAACCCCTACTTTTGACTGGGAGACACCGCGATACACCGGTCTGGGAGATGGTCAGCAGCGATTTCAATAAAACACCGGTAAAGCCGGTCCTGAACGGGGAGAATATTTATGAAGAGATGCCGGTATGCTTTAATCCCCAAGAACTGGGATATGCCAATGTATATGATGTCTGGAAAGCAGCTTATTTATCTGTTTTTGCGGGAGCCTGCGGAAATACCCATGGCTGCGGACCGGTTAACTGGTTTTCAAGAAGAGGCGGGGATTTCTTTTCTGCTTTTCACTCCTGGAATACAGCCCTGGATCTGCCTGCGGCCAATGAAATGAAATATTTGCGTAAGTTGATGGAATCCTGGCCCATGCTGGAGCGCATTCCAGACCTGGTTTTGCTGGCAGAAGATCCGTCCTGCGCATCAGAACGCATACAGGCTACCCGGGGTAAAAACTATGCTTTTAGCTACAGCGCTTATGGAAGGCCCATTAGGGTCAGGATGAATGAATTCAACGAAAGTAAGATAACGGCATCCTGGTACGATCCCCTAACAGGTAAGTCAAGCCGGATTGGCGAATTTAAAAATACAGGATGCAATCGTTTACACCACCCCTGCCTGTCCATTCTCCATTGCCCTCACAAAGAGCAGACTGGGTGTTAATTCCTGATTCCGGGAAGATGAATTAGGAAATTCCACAAGCCGCCCGGTTTTGCTGGAAGGCTTTTGAAATTTTATGGGCCGGATTCATATTTCGTCCCTGAAGATCTAATCTTTTTTCATTTTCAGCCTGTCGGCAATTAGTTCGCCTATTTTCATTCCAACTTCATGGCTGGCCACTACAGAATAATGAAAATGTATCCCGCCATAAAATCGGGAATCTTTCACTTCATCCGCTGCATTTCGGAAAGATGTATAGGACCTTGCAGGAATGCCGAACTCTGTTTCGGTCGTATCGGTGTAGGCAAAATGGTCTCCAAATACGCTGGTTAATGCTTCTGATGCAGACGCAGAAATATAACAATGCCCGCATGTATATTCAGGAAAGGGCGGGGTTTGCAAATGAGGTCTCCAGTTCGGATCAAAATATTTGTTTATTACGGTTTCCGGCCTTACTGTGTTGTAGCGGTATTTTATATTCCAGCACTGGATAAAGGCATCGAACAGGGCGATGGCTGTTTTTGCAGAAGCATAAACGGTTGTGGGAAAATCAGCGCCGGCTTTCTTTGCAGCAATACCGGCAATGCTCATCCAGTGGCCACCGGGTGAAAATTTTTTGGTACCAAACATCAGATGCCCGGACACATTTAATTTAAAGGGGTTATCGTCCCAGAAATCTGCAATGAAAGCCTGTTCCTTGGTCAGGCTGTCACCCCTGTCCTTAATTAATTTTACTTCCCTGTAATAATTGCTTGTTTTGTCCGTAACGTCAAAACGATAAGGAGGAGGAGGAAGGAATTCGTTGATGCTGTCTAATACCATTTCACGAATTTCATTCCAGTGGGGTTCGGCAGCAGGGGAGTAGGCAGGGGGTGTGGGCACCCACCGGCCGGGTGAGTCATTCACATTATATTCCGGGGCGCCGCGTGTTTCTGCATATTTGTCGTGCTGGCTCCATTTCATGATAACAGATGAAACCGTGTCAGCATAGGCAATGGAGTTCTGGAAAACATCCGATGGCATACCGTTATCCGTGGCTAATTTTTTCAGGCTGTCAACATAATCCTTCATACTGCCTGCAGGAAAGGTAACCGCTTCCCCCAGTTTACAAAAAGCCAGAAGTGAGGCAAATTCGAAATTAACGGGGAGGCCCGGCGTTGGTGCGGGTACAGATGTTAATTCCTTTAATTGTCCCGCAAGCGAATTAAACCGGTTGGGATATCCCGCGGCTACAACTTCATAGGCAGCAATACTTGCATAAACATAATTACGGGATGCCACCATGGGGCTGAAATTATTGCCCATGACAACGTTGTTTAACTGGAAAACCGTTTTACTGTACAGATCAGGGTTTTTAAATATCTGATCATAATTTTTATTTGTGTTGCAGGCGTACATGCCGATAGTTGCCAGTGT
>DHWT01000029.1 GCA_002413325.1 Chitinophagaceae bacterium UBA5175
TTTACCTGTCTCTGTAAGAACTTCCGGTTAGGTAATAGAATGTTCATTTTATAAAGGGTGGTTTCTACTCTGTTACACCGGATACTTCGGCCAGCGGGGCTGGCGGTGTTCCGGTTTCAGGTTTATGGACAGGTCCCCAGGCTACGGACATTCCGGACATTATTTCGTTGGTACCTTCCGGTTATTATCCGGGAGCTCCTTATAACACCACGGCCGTTAATGCTTTAGCCGGGCAGAATAATCCAATGTTTAAAAACTTTCCTCTGCCGGAAGCAGCAACACCTTCTTCGATCGCTTATGCGTCAGGTTTTGATTTTCACCTGCAAAGTGGTTCGCCGGCCATTGGTAAAGGTTATACTTCTTTTGCGGCCATAGCTTCCGTTCCCCTGGGCGGTGTTTATGGAGCCAATATTACACAACCGGGCAGTGATATTGGCGCTTATCAAAGCGATGGTTCCGGAAACCAGCATTAATATATCAAAAGACTTTCATTCGTGCATCACCCGCAATTCAGCAAGCGGGTGATGCTTTTTTAATTTATATCCGGAGAACTGCCGGCATGGATGGTCATGCAATGTGGGATTATGGAAATTCCGGCATTATGAGGAAGCGTTTCGGCGGAGTTTTTCAACTTAAGCAGTTTTTGTCTTAAGCCGGGTCAAATATTTTCAGGTAAAAAGCCGGGAGGGCAATAATTACTTCCATTTCACCTTCCTCCCGATGATGATTTTTACCAAAAACGGATCGGTTGCCGGGGTGAGTCCGAAACCAGCACCGATATTGAGTTCCCATTTCTCGTTATTCTGTAGGTCATAAGCCAGGAACAAAGCGTGGTTTTGCTCTGGCCCCGGGTCTAACTGATTCACGGCTCCCATATCACCATAATATTCGACTCCCAGTGCAGCATTTTTAAAAACGTTATAGGATAGTTTTACATTGGGTTCAAAGGTGGGTACCGCATTATTGTACTCGCTCTTCAGGGAGATGCCAAAAGTCGGATTAATGCATGCATAAAAATTCCCCCATTGCTTATCTATAATGGGCCTGATTTCCATGTCCCAGGTATCATTAGCATAATCCGGTTTCTGATAGCCGATCTCCACGGACAGACTCAGGCCGAAAGGCAGGCCCCAATCCGCCGGAGCCATGACCCGGGGCCGGATATGGGCTCCCACCACCTGGTACCCGTATCCTGGCGTATAATTTGTAAAAAGATAAACGCCCGTCTCAAAAACGGGTGTGATGCCTGTAGTGATTTCCAGCGTTTCATGCAGTGAATGATTGGAAGGGATTACCCCATCAACGGTCTGTGTACTACCGCTGAAAGTATAATTGCTGTGCAGTTCAAACATCGAAGAACCTGCTGGCTGGGTCGGGGAGGCATATACCTGAATTTCGTAGTTATTCTGGGCCCCGGCGGTACCTATGTAAAAAATGAGAAAATAGAGGGCAGCAATTTTTAGTTTATTCCCATTAGTCAATTGAAACATCTACATTTTGTTGTTCTGGTGATTCATTCTGTCCTGTGGCATAAATGTAAGGATTTGGTGTTTTAACATCATATTATTTATCCCGAATAGGAAACAGATAACATTTTTCTCCAGAGGTATAAATAAAATTTGAAATAACTTTCAGGAATTATTCCGGATCAGTTTGTCAATTTCCGCCCGGTACGTTTCCCCTATCGGCAGTTCTAAATCTTTAATGAAAACGCTGTTTTTCCGGATGGCAGTTATACTTTCCAGGGATAAAATATAGGATTTGTGAATCCGGATGAATTTGTTTTGCGGAAGTTCGGGTTCAATGGATTTTAAACTGGCCCGCACAATCAAGGGTTTGGCGGTTGACTTCAAATGAATTTTCAAATAATCCCTTAAGCCTTCAATCCAGATGATATCGTTAAACATCAGCTTTACCTGGCTATAATCCACGTTGACAAAAATAAATTCATTGGTTGGAACATTTTTATTCTGTTGTTTCAGCATCCTGAATTCATGCATTTCCTTTGCCCGGTTACAGGCCTTGATAAATCTTTCCAGGGCAACGGGTTTAACCAGGTAATCCACAACGGCCAGGTCATAACTCTCCAGGGCATACTGTTTATAAGCGGTAATGAAAATGACCAGGGGCTTATTCTGCAGGGTGCTGATAAACTGCAGGCCCGATAATCCCGGCATTTGAATATCAATAAAAATCAGGTCAATTTTATGTTCCTGCAGAACCCTGATGGCTTCGAATGCATCCGGACAGGCAGCCACCAGGTTCAGGTAGGGAACCCTGCTGATATTGTCCTGCAACAATTTCAGGGCCAGGGGTTCATCATCTACGGCAATACAGTTCATCATGTTGCAAGTATTAATTGTAATGAAACAATAAACCAGCCCTGCTGCTTAATCATCTTAAGCGTATGTTTTTTTTCATACAATAATTCCAGTCTCCTTTTCACATTGGCAAGGCCGATACCTGAGGTTTTGTCTTTCGCAGTATCCGTTCCGACATATTTATTTTTTACCTCAAATTCAAGCCGGTTATTTTCAACTTTCAGATATATATGAATTTCGGGATCTTTAAGAAGTCCGTTGCCATGTTTAAATGCATTTTCAACAAACGGAATTAATAACATCGGTTCAATAGTCAGCCATTCTTCTTTTACGTCCAGGTGAACCTGCAAATTCAATTTGGTGCTATATCGCATTTGCTGCAGGTCGATATAGCTCTGGAGATATTCCGCTTCATTTTTAAGCAGTACCTTTTCTTCATCTGTCTCATACAGCATATACTGTAACAGGGATGATAATTTTATGACGGTTGGCTCCAGATCCTCACTTTTCATTCTGACCATCGCCACAATATTATTCAGCACATTGAAAAGGAAATGAGGGCTGATCTGGGATCTTAAAAAAGACAGTTCCGCTTTCAGGTTTTCTTTTTGCTTTTCGCTTGCGACTGCATCCGCTTCTATTTTATCGAGGAAAATCTTATAGGTGGCACTCACCGTAACGGTAAATAAAAAAGGGACGAGGTTGTGGGCAGACGACCGTAAAAAATTAAATGGATGCCCGGGTACCAGGGGGGCAAACAAGGCCCCGTGTAACCCCATGATCAGAAAAAAAAGGGAGACAAGTGAAATGGTGTATATAAAATATTTTTTCCCGTAAAATAAAAGAGGAATCAGGAATTCTGCATTCAGGTAAAATAAACCCATCCAGAGAAAAACGGTGGCTGTATTCAGGTTACGAAATGCAATTTCTTCAGCATTTTTCGGATTTTCGCCTGTAAATATATAGGGTAAGAGAAATATGATTGCCCATATCACAAGATGGATTAGTAGTTTTGAACTTTTATTTCTCAGATTCCTTCCTATATTCATGGCTTCAGGTTAAAGTAGTTTTTACGCAGGCAGAAACATGTTGAGTTTATTTTAACCGTACACTAATTCAGTTTTACCCTTTCTTGTTCATCCGTGGGTTTTGCAGACGCCGGTTTTGGTCTCGCTGACATACCAAATCTATATACAAATGCGATATTAAATACTCGGGTATCCCTTTTGAAAGGCAGGGTGGATTGTATATCCTTGAAATTCCGGATCTCCCATTTAATGGTGCCCAGGTTAAAACGGGGAGAATCAGGTGTTACTGCGAATCTGGCTGAACTGGAAGGCATAAAATTGACGGTATTTACCGTAACATAATAATGTCCGTAGGGGATGGTGGAGAAAGAAAATATTCCCTGTTTCTCTGAAAAGGCTATTTTAAGAAGTGTAGAATCAGGGGATTTAAATAAGCCAATATTGGCTGACTCAACAGGGGCGTTTTTTGCATCGGCTATCTTGATGGTTATCTCTGCGGATGCCTTGGAATATCCAATCCGGGTGAAAAGGATCAGGAGCAGCGCAATAATTGGAGTTTTCATACCCTATTCTATATATGCGACACAAACTTATGATCCTCTCCGGGGATATTTCAGGGAATGAGGTGTACCCTGAAAATGTTGCTGCGAATTCCGTAAATAAAATCAATTGCACCCGGACCAATTCATCCGGGGCCGGTTACCAGGTGCCTTACCAGGGGTTTAGCAGTGAAATATTTTTAAAGACCGGTTGAGGCCTTCGGTGTAACCTTTATTATTGGAGTAAATCAGGCATGCGCAGTTGGCCTGATTTTTTTAAACAGGAAGGCCCTGACGATCACTGTACATGCGTTGATGATCGTCAGGGGTGCTATGAAATTGCCTGCTATGTCCGGGAGACAGTCAACAGATTCTTAGGGCAGGACCTGCTGGGTTAGTCTTATGAACACCCGCCTTTACCTGTTTCAACTCCGGCTGCGTCTAGTATTTTTTCCAGGGGGCAGAATCTGGTGACGGAAGACTGTAAAAGGTTTACGCCTACAAAAACGCCCAGCCATAACCAGTAGGGGCTCACAAAATGGGTAAGCAAAATACTGATTAACACCATGGTTCCTGCAACTGCCCTGACGATTCTTTCTCTCATTATTTAATTTTTATGATTAATGACTGGATGATTCAACCGGTAATATAAATGCGCGCATCGGAAAGCCGTCCGGCTTGACGGCATTCGCTTTTTCTATTAATTTCATTGCATTTGCAGCTTTATCATCGGAGGTAAAGCTGAAAAAGAATAAGGAACTCGTTTGTTCTGCTGACCTGGCAAACCAGCTTTCCAGCAGATAATTATGGTCTTCTGATTTGTGACCGATCATATCCATCACGCTGAATACGGGTATCTGCGCTTCTTCGAAAACCCGGGTGGTTCTTTCCAAATCTTCCAGGACTGTGGTTACTATAAACATTTTCATAATCTATGATTTTGATTCAGGATATTTTTTACGCATCATTCTATAATACAACAAGGGAACGACCAATAAAGTCAGGAAGGTGGATGTAATGGTTCCTCCCATCAGGGAAATGGCCAGTCCCTGGAAAATCGGATCAAATAATATGACAACCGCACCCAAGGCTACAGCACCCGCCGTTAACAGGATGGGCGTAGTCCGGACGGCACCCGCCTCAATAATGGATTGCTTCAGCGGAATACCCTCTTTCAA
>DHWT01000216.1 GCA_002413325.1 Chitinophagaceae bacterium UBA5175
GTCCGTCAAACATTTCTCTTAACGACTCCGGCTAATCGAATAGTTCCGGTTGTTCCGGTTTCTTTTTCTGCTCCCATTCCATGGTCACACTTTTTGCATATTCCGTGAGGTTGACACCGACAGCCTTCCATCCCATGACTTCAACCGCTTTAGCCGTTTTGATTTTAGCTTTGCGCACCTGGGTACCGCGGCCAGACTGGACAATCAATACCGGTTCATCTTCTGTACTGACAGCCTCCAGCCGGTTACCCTCTCCTTCTTTTATAAAGAAAAATTTGTTGTGCAGGGAATTGGTTTCAATCCTGAAACGTTTGATGCTGTACTGTGCTTTTTCGCTGTCCAGGTAAACGGCAGTTACTATTTTTTCCGGATCGAATTTTTCAATCAGCAAAATTTTATCTGCATCAAAACGTTGGGTGAGTTCCTGATCCGTGATCTCATAATTCCCGTCATTATAAACCACCAGGAGCCTGTCTTCCGGCCCGAATTTTCCCAGGAAACTTCCCTTCTGCTCTGTATTAAGCCGCCCGAACGTGTCGTCAAACCAGAGGTTTCTTGCCTGCAGGGTGGCTTTCCCCGCCTGCTTGAATTTTACATTGCGTATCGGGTATTTCGTAACCTGGTTACCCAGCGAAGCACGGGCCTTGATTTCCAGAGTCTGAAAATCAAAGTCGAATTCCTTATGCCTGGCCGAACAGGCCGGGCTTAGAATCACACGCACCAGTTCCGCTTCCCCGTTCGGGTTCGCGGAAAAATAATGCACTTTAGCTTTCTCTGATTTCGTCAGGTCATATTCCTTCTCCCGGGTCACCCCCGTCACGTTGAAGCGTTTTGCATAGCTGATACCGGTTTTGCCGTCCCCGTAAATCATATTATACGTGGTTCTTTCATCATTCTTCTGAAAAATGCCCACATGAATAATATCCTTTCCGATAAAAGTTTTCTCGGCCACTTTCACAATTTTCATGGTACCCCCGCGGGTGAATGCAATGATATCGTCGAGGTCCGACGCTTCCGTTACAAACTCATCCTTTTTCAAACCGGTCCCGATAAACCCTTCGGAGCGGTTCACATAAATTTTGGTATTGGCGATGGCCACCTGTTTGGCCTGGATGGCTTCAAAAAGACGGATCTCGGTTTTTCTTTCCCTTCCTTTACCGTATTTCCGGAGCAGTTCTTCAAAATAATTCACGGCGAAGTCAACCAGGTTATTCAGGTCGTACTTTACCTGTTTGATCTCTGCTTCAAGGGACCTGATCTGGGCATTCAGTTCATCAATATCGAGCTTATATATTCTTCGTACAGGCTTTTCCGTTAGTTTGACAATATCTTCCCGGCTGATATCCTTTTTCAATTGCTTACGGAAAGGTTCGAATGCTTTTGCGATAGCCTGCAGCACTTTTTCCCAGGTCTCGTGTTTCTTTTCGAGTTCCTTGTATATCTTTTCTTCAAAGAATATTTTTTCAAGCGAAGTAAAATGCCATTTCTCCTGAAGCTCGGCCAGTTTAATTTCCAGTTCTCTTTTCAGCAGGTCTTTGGTCTGGTCCACGGAACTTTTGAGCAATTCCGGCATGGAAGGGAATTCCGGCCTCTGTTTATTGATTACGCATGCGCTGGGCGAAATGCTGATCTCGCAATCCGTGAACGCATAGAGCGCATCAATGGTTATATCCGGTGAGATTCCCTGTGCCAGGTCTACCTGGATTTCTACTTCAGCGGCCGTATTATCGGTTACTTTGCGGATCCGGATTTTACCCTGGTCATTGGCTTTGATGATGGAATCAATGAGCTGGCTGGTGGTGATCCCGTAGGGAACATCCTTAATTAACAGTGTTTTTTTATCTACTTCCTCAATATGAGCCCGCACACGTATGCGCGCACCCCTTCGGCCATCATTATAATTAGACACATCGACCATACCGCCGGTCTGGAAATCGGGATGGAGTTCAAATTTTTTCCCCCGCAGGTATTTTACGGCCGCCTGACAGATCTCACAAAAATTGTGGGGGAGAATTTTAGTAGCCAGTCCCACGGCAATCCCTTCCGCGCCCTGTGCCAGCAGCAGGGGAAATTTCATGGGCAGGGTAATGGGTTCATTTTTCCGGCCGTCATAACTCAGCTGCCAGTCGGTGGTTTTGGGATTAAAAGCCACTTCGAGCGCGAACTTGCTGAGCCGCGCTTCTATATAACGGGCCGCGGCGGCATCATCCCCCGTGCGCACGTCACCCCAGTTTCCCTGCGTTTCGATCAGGAGGTCCTTTTGGCCCAGGTTTACCAGGGCTTCCCCGATGGATACATCCCCGTGCGGATGATACTGCATGGACTGCCCGATGATATTGGCCACTTTATTGAAACGTCCGTCATCCATCTCTTTCATCGCATGCAGAATGCGGCGTTGAACCGGTTTCAATCCATCCTGCAGGGCGGGTACGGCCCTTTCGAGAATCACATAGGACGCATAATCCAGGAACCAGTTTTTATACTGGTTGGATATCCCGTTTTCTGTCAGCAAAAACTCTTTATTGGTCATAGGTGACGCAAAGATAAACAGCCTGAAGCAAAAGAGGCAGTTGACCGTTACGGTAAGGATAACCGGCAGGGAATTGCAGAATAATTGTTAATTTGACATGAATCCCACGGGCGACCCCAAATGAACAATACATCATGGGTTATCGGAATTGATTTCGGAACCGACTCTGTACGCAGCATTGTAGTGAATGCATTTACTGGTGAAGAAGCTGCTTCCTCCCTTTTTGAATATCCGAGATGGAAATCCGGTTTATATTCGAACCCGTCTGCCAACCTGTTCAGACAACATCCGCTGGATTATCTGGAAGGCCTGGAAAACATTATACCTGCCTGCCTGCAAAAACTCTCTCCTGAACAGCGGAAAAATGTCCGGGGCATAGGCATTGATACCACCGGATCCACACCGGTAGCGGTAGATATCACCGGCACCCCGCTGGCCCTGCTTCCGGCATTTGCCGAAAATCCACATGCCATGTTTGTATTATGGAAGGATCATACCGCCATTCAGGAGGCGGCAGAAATAAACCGGCATGCGGAAAAATTTCCTGTCAATTACCTGCAATACGTGGGGGGTATATATTCTTCCGAATGGTACTGGGCAAAGCTTTTACATACGCTCCGCGCAGACGAATCCGTTCGCAAAGCCTGCTACAGCTGGGTGGAACATTGCGACTGGATTCCCTTTGTCCTCACCGGTGGCAGGGAAGCACATAAAATAAAACGCGGAGTCTGCAGCGCAGGTCATAAAGCTTTATGGTCTCCGGCTTTTAACGGGTTTCCACCTGATGTGTTTTTCAGTTCACTCGATCCCATGTTAAAAGGATATGCCACCGGATTATCTTCCGGGTTGCTAACTGCAGATCAGCCTGCCGGCGGGCTGAGCGCTTACTGGGCCGCCAAACTCGGATTGCCGGAAGGCATTACCGTGGCCGCGGGTGCTTTTGATGCACATATGGGTGCAGTCGGCGGGCAAATAGAACCTTATTACCTGAGTAAGGTAATGGGAACCTCCACCTGCGATATGCTGGTGGCTCCTTTGGACGAGGTGAAAGGAAAACTGGTGAAAGGCATTTGCGGACAGGTACCGGGTTCCATTATTCCCGGTATGATGGGCATGGAAGCCGGCCAGTCGGCATTCGGCGATGCGTATGCCTGGTTTAAAAACCTCCTGGCCTGGCCACTTCGTTTTGCTGTCAACAA
>DHWT01000021.1:0-13606 GCA_002413325.1 Chitinophagaceae bacterium UBA5175
AAGATGTTCCACGTGGAACATCTTTTAATTACATAGTAATGAATGAGTTAGCACCATGGAGGCCAGGATTTGATAAAAAGCCCTCCTATTTAAGCCTTAGTCCTGAAATAGGCCTCCAGGAAATGATCTTCCATGGCCCGCATTTTTTTAATATCTGCAGGAGACTTATCCTTATACCCGCAAAAGTGGAGGATTCCATGAAAAATCACGCGGTGTAGTTCTTTCTGGAAAGATGTTTGGTTGCTTTTGGCGTTCTCCCTTACGCGATCGGTGCTGATATAAATATCAGCGATCAGGGGTTCACCCGGTCCGGATAACGGAAAACTGAGGATGTCAGTATAAAAATCATGCTGAAGGAACTGCCGGTTAAGATTCAGCAGGTATTGATCATCACAAAAAACGATGTTTACCGAACCCAGTGGCTGCTTTTCCTTTTTAAAAATGGAAGTAATATATGTTTTAAGCGCCCTGCGGGCGGGCAGGGCAGAGGCTGCCTGGAAGTGAAATTGAATCAGGGCGTTCTTTTTAATCATGTCTTTTCTGAAAATCGTAAAGCCGATTGACCCAACAAAACTACTTTTGTTATTACAATGAAAAGACTTTCTGAATTAAGAACGGGAGCCAGGGCAAGAATTCATTCATTTGAAAAAAACGATGTTTTTCTCAAGCTGATGGAAATGGGTTGTGTGCCTGGTGAAATTATTAAAGTTGAAAAAATAGCTCCACTGGGAGATCCAATCTCCATTGCTGTTGCGGGGTATCAGTTAAGTCTCCGGCTGGATGAAGCCGATAATATTTTTGTGGATCCGATACCATCGTAAACGCTATTTAATACATTGATATTCAATAGTTTAAATGAAAGTTGGATTATATTTCGGTTCTTTTAATCCGGTTCATCATGGTCACCTGATCATTGCAAACCATGTTGTACAGTCCACAGCGCTCGATCAGGTCTGGTTTGTAGTATCTCCCCAAAACCCGTTAAAACCCTCCGCAGGACTTCTGAACGAATACCACCGTTTATTCCTGATCCGCGCTGCCATTGAAGGAGAAAAGGGCCTGCGGGCTACAGATATTGAATTCAAATTGCCCAGGCCGTCTTATACCATTGAAACGCTCACCTATATCCGGGAAAAATATCCGCTGCATGATTTTTCGATCATCATGGGGAGTGACAGTTATCAAAATCTCCCCAAGTGGAAAAATCACGGTACGTTATTGAGGAGCACAGCATTTTATATTTATGTACGCGCCGGATTTGAAAACATACCCGTGTACCCGGATGCCCGTGTGCAGGTTCTGGAGGCACCCTTATTACAGATTTCAGCAACCCATATCCGTAATATTCTGAAAGAAGGAAAATCCATCCGCTACCTGGTTCCGGACGTGGTGAAGGAAGAAATTGAACGTAACCGGTATTACCTTTAAATGTCAGCCGAGCATTTTTCTTTCTTTCAGGGGAAGCGACTGAATCACCAGCGAATAAGAAACATCAATCATTTCGCGGATTTGTTTTGCGCTTAATTGTCCGTTCAGGATAATCGTATTCCAGTGTTTTTTATTCATATGATAGGCCGGAATCACTGAACTGTATGCTTCCCTGTATTCTTCAGCTTTTTCGGGTTCGCATTTCACATTAAACTGCAGGGGCCGGTGATCCAGGCTCATCAGCAAAAACATTTTACCCATTACCTTAAACACCAGGGTTGATTCGCCGAATGGAAATGATTCCGCCACTGATTTTTTTTCCAGGCAATATTTTCTGATGGTCTCCTGATCCATACCGGTAAATGAATTATTTTTAGGAAACGCTCATGAACGATCAAAAATATGCGGTATTCCCTGATTATTTTACTGCTCCTGTTTCAAATAAATTCCGGGGCACAAACTTATAAAAAAATTCATTCTGAAGCCATACTGGTAGATACGCACAATGACTTTTTGAGCAAGGCAGTGGAAAGCCATGTTGTTTTCGATACAAATCTGAATGGTATAACCCAATCAGACCTGGGCCGCATGTTTTCGGGCGGTGTAAAAGTGCAGGTCTTCTCTATTTTTTGTGATGAGCATTATGGCAGGGGATCTGCATTTGCTATGGCGAACCGGGAGCTGGATTCGCTCTATGCCATCGTGGGCAGAAATCCTAAAACCATGCAGATTGTTTATTCATATAAAGAACTCCTGCGTGCAGTAAAGGAGCATAAACTAGCCTGTATGTCGGGGGTGGAAGGCGGTCATATGATTGAGGACAAAATGGACAACCTGGATAGTTTTTATAAAAGGGGTGTACGTTATATGACTCTTACCTGGAATAACAGCACATCCTGGTCCACCTCAGCCATGGATGAAAGCCAGCAGGCTTTTAAGGTAACCTCTTATGGGTTAAATGATTTCGGGAAACAGGTTGTAAAAAAAATGAACCAGCTGGGCATGATGGTAGATGTTTCCCATATCGGGGAGAAAACGTTTTGGGATGTGATGGCCACCACCACCAGGCCTGTCATCGCCTCGCATAGTTCAGTGTATGCATTATGCCCGGTTTTCCGCAATCTCAAAGATGACCAGATCAGGGCCATCGCAAAAAACGGCGGCGTGATCCAGGTAAATTTTTATTCCGGATTTCTGGATTCCACATATGTGAGAAAATTTGACACATTTTACAAAAAGCATCGGCATGAATATGATTCGATGTATAATTTAAAATTATCAGCGCTGGTCGTGGAGGATTATTTTTCAAAAAAATACAAAACCGAACTGGAAATCATGCGCCCGCCCTTATCCCTGCTGATTGACCATATCGATTATATTGTAAAAATCGTGGGAGTCGATTATGTCGGACTGGGATCGGATTTTGACGGAATTGATTCTGCCCCCGTCGGTTTGGACGGTGTGGAGGATTTTCCAAAAATTACAGAAGCGCTTATCAAGAGGGGATACAGTGAAAAAGACATTAAGAAAATTCTGGGTGGCAATTTCCTGCGCGTTTTCAAAGCCAACGATAATTACCGGGGTTTTCAATAAAAAAACTCATAGGGGAAAAATAATGAATGTTTTTCCATCCGGCCCTCATCAGCCTTTTAATAAGCGAGTAGTTTTTCAATCATTTGGGCAAGACGTGCATTCGCCAAAAAATTTTTTTCCAATTCGATATTAAAAGGGATGGCGGTATCGAGGGATGCGCAACGGAGTACCGGTGCGTCCAACAGTTGAAAACAATGTTCCCCGATCCATGCACTGATTTCACCGCCAATACCGCCCGTCAGGGTGTCTTCATGCAGTATCAGCACTTTTCCTGTTTTTGCCACCGCTTCGCGGATGGCTTCATAGTCCAGGGGAAGCAGGGTGCGGAGATCCAGGATATGAAAGGAAATATCCGGTTTTTGTTCAGCCAGAGTCATAGCCCAGTGAACACCGGCCCCATAAGTGATGATGCTGATTTCGGTACCGGTTCTTGCGAGGTTTGCTTTCCCGATTTCAGTAAAATAATAGTGTTCGGGAACCGGGCCACTGATACTCCTGTATAAAACCTTGTGTTCAAAAAATAATACCGGGTTGGGATCCAGTATGGCGGCATTGAGTAGCCCTTTCGCATCAGCCGGTGTGGCCGGGTAAACCACTTTCAAACCGGGCACATGGGCAAACCAGGCTTCATTACTCTGGGAGTGAAAGGGTCCTGCACCTACACCTGCTCCTGTAGGCATACGTATGACCACATCAGCTGTTTGCCCCCAGCGGTAATGAATTTTGGCCAGGTTATTTACAATCTGGTTAAAACCAACAGCCGCAAAATCGGCGAACTGCATTTCCATGACGGATTTATATCCTTCCAGGGATAAACCCAGGGCGGCCCCCACAATGGCGCTTTCACAAAGGGGGGTATTGCGCACTCTTTCTTCGCCGAATTTTTCCAGGAATCCTTCCGTGATTTTAAAAGCACCGCCGTAGGCAGCAATATCCTGTCCCATGAGGATCAGGTTTTCCTGCGCTTCCATACTCTGCCATAAGCCCTCCCGGATGCCTTCAATAAATTTTCTGGTAGGCGCTGTTCCGGAATCCGGCGCAGGCTGTTCCACCGGAACCAGGCGGGGCGGCAATGGCGCATACATATCCTTTAATTCCTTACCGGAATCGGCGACAACCGGCTTTTCCCGTACGCTGATGGCGGATTCAATCATTCTCCTGAATTCATTCCGTATTTCTTTCACTTTTTCATCATGCAGGAGCCCGGTTTCCTTCAGGTAGTTTTCATAAGAAGTCACAGGATCTTTCTTCCCCCAGGTCTCGAATAATTCTGCAGGAATGTATTTGGTGCCGCTGGCTTCTTCATGTCCCCGCATCCGGAAAGTCATACATTCAATCAGGTAGGGTTTCTGCTCCCGGATGCAGTATTCACGCACGCCTTTGACGGTGTCATAAACATCCAGCACGTTATTGCCGTCTATTTGTACAGCCTCCATTCCATAACCAATGCCTTTATCGGCCAGGCGTTTACAACGGAATTGTTGTTCCACCGGGGTGCTTAAACCATAACCGTTGTTTTCGATAATAAAAATTACGGGCAGATCCCAGACAGCGGCCAGGTTAAGGGCTTCATGAAAATCGCCCTCACTCGTTCCTCCTTCACCCGTAAAGGCCAGGGCTGCTTTTTTTTCTTTTTTAAGCTTGTAAGCCAGCGCGGCCCCGTCTGCTACTGCCAACTGGGGACCCAGGTGGGAAATCATGCCGCAGATATGGTGTTCACGGGAACCGAAATGAAAACTTCTTTCCCTTCCCCGGCTGAAGCCTTCTTCACTGCCCTGCCACTGCAAAAAGAGTTTTTGTAAAGACATTTGCCTGCCAGTAAAAATGCCCAGGTTCCGGTGCAGGGGCATAATCCATTCATCCGGCGCAAGTGCAGATACCACGCCGGCCGAGATCGCTTCCTGTCCAATACCGCTAAACCATTTGCTGATGCGGCCCTGGCGCAGTAAGACCAGCATTTTTTCTTCTATCAGGCGTGGGAAAAGGAGGTTCCGGTACAGATCCAGCAATACGGGATCAGAAAAATCTTTGCGGTCAAAAAACATATAAACCGGTATTTATATAAAAACGGCAGGATCCATCAGTTTTTAGTTTCTGTCGACTTCCTGTAAAGAAAGGAAGTAAGGACCGAAAGTAAAAGGCTAAAAAGAAGTGCCCACCAGAACCCGTCTACCCAGAATCCATTTACAAATTTGGCGGCCAGTAAAATAATCAGGGCGTTGATCACAAACAGGAAGAGTCCAAAAGTGAATATGGTAATCGGTAACGTGAGAATGATGAGGATGGGTTTTACGATCAGATTCAGCAGTCCCAGCACAATGGCCAGTACCAGGGCTGTTACAAAAGACTGAATGTGTACGCCACTCAATACATAAGACAAAGCAAAAGCGACAACGGCAGAAATGATAATTCTCAGTATGATATTCATAACTGCAAAGTTTAATCCTGTGAAAATACTGAATCCGCTTCTTTAAAATACGACCAGCTCATAAAAATCAGGGGCATTCAGGTATTTATTGGCGAGCTCCTGCAAGGCAGCGGGTTGAATATTTTTTATGGTTTCAATGCCACTGTAAAAATATGCTTCGGTAAGTCCGTTCAGTACAAGGCTTTTCCATCGACCGGCCACCTGGAAGGGGCCGTCCAGGTCTCCCAGCAGAGTGCCAATCATGAAATTTTTAGAGGTTTTCAATTCTTCATCCGTTACCGGTTCCTCACAAAGCCGCTTCATTTCAAGGTAAACCTCACTGATCGTTGATTCAGATACGTCTTTTCCTGCTTCGGTTGAGATCATGAGGGTGCTTTCCTGGATCAGGTTGGCCAGGTAGCTGTGGATCCCATAGGTATATCCTTTGTCCTCCCGGATATTGGTCATCAGCCGTGAACCGAAAAACCCTCCGAATATGTTGTTAAGCACCTGCATTTTCTGGAAGTCCGGGTGATGTCGGTTCGGAAAATTCCGGGCGATCCGGATGGCTCCCTGGACACTGTCGGGATCATTGCTGACCCGGTATTTTTTTTCTTTTGCGGGCAGAATAGCTGCGGTTGCCAAATCCGGTTTGCCCGGCCCATGAAGGGGCAGGTTTCCGAAATTTTTTTCTGCCAGGTCCCGGATACCGGACGGCAGGGGACCTGCAATAAAAATAATACAGCGGCCACCCAGGTAATACCGGTTATAAAAATCCTTTATTTCCTGTACGTTGAGGGCGGCATAATCTTCCATGGAATGAAACTTTCCGTAGGGATGCGCCGCGCCAAAAAGATAGGAATCGATCAGGCGGCCTGCAATAAAATCATTTTTACGCAAATTCACCTGCAGTCTTTGCTGCATATTTTTCTTATAGATCCCGAGTTCTTCTTCCGGAAAAATCGAATCGACGATGAGTTCGGATACGACAGGCAGCAGCTCCGCAAAATTTTTTTTCATACAATGCAGGGTGAGCTCGGCAGTTTCGTGCCCTGACTGCCGGTTCAGGTAAGCCCCGTAATATTCGAAGAAATCATTGATTTCATAAGCAGTTTTTGACCGCGTGCCGCTTTTGAGCATAAAATTCGTTGCTGCGGCCACCCCGTTTTCAGTCTCAAAACAATTTCCCGCATAGAAAACAATATTCATCATCAGGGTGTCCACGGTTCCCATATCCACGAGGTAAACCTCCACGCCGTTGCGCAGGGATATTTTCTGACAGGGCGGAAGGCTCAGCTGAAATTTTACTGCGTCGGTAATTTCCGGTGCAGCTTTGCGATTCAACATAAAGGGGAATTCAAAAGTTAGTTATTACTGTAATAAAACAGGCTGCTGCTGTTTTTTTCATCAAAAATGGAAGCGCTCAGGTCCCGGATCTCCCCGGTGGTAACATTCATGTATTTGTCGAGTTCTGTATTCATAAAGGCCACATCTCCCATCAACTCGTACATGGCGAGGTTGGAGGCGCGGTTCATCAGGCTCATATCTTCAAATAAAATGGCGGATTCCGTTTTGTTTTTCACTTTCATCAGTTCTTTTTCGGAAATGGTCGCTGAGCTTAATTTGTCCAATTCCTCCCGGATTGCCTGGTCCGCTGTCAGCATGGGGGTTCCTTTGATCAGTTTGCCTTCAATCAGCAGCAGGCCCGGATCAGAGGATCCGAAATGATAACACTCAATATTGCTGAATAATTTCTTTTCTTTTACCAGGGTCTGAAATAAACGGGAGGAACCTCCTCCGCCGAGTAATTCACCGATCAGGTCCATCGCGTAATAGGATTTGTCTGTTCTGGAACCTACGTGAAAGGCTTTATAGAGGGCATCGAGGGGCACGTCGGCCTTTACTTCCAGCACGCGGGCGGCATCCTGTTCCGGTTCCACGGGAAGTTGGCGGATATATTTTTTGCCCGCGGGAATATGGCCAAACCATTTTTCAGCGAGTGCGAGGGCTTTATCCGTGCGGATATTACCAGCCATCACGAGGATGGCATTGGCCGGACAGTAATGTTTAGAAAAGAAGGCTTTTACGTCGGCAAGTTTCGCATTTTCAATATGGGAAAGCTCCTGGCCGATCGTCATCCAGCGGTAGGGATGTTTTTTATAAGCGAGTTCGCGCAATTTAAAAGCAACATCCCCGTACGGGCGGTTGATATAATGTTCCTTGAATTCTTCACATACCACTTTTCGCTGCACATCCAGACTTTTTTCACTGAATGCCAGGGAAAGCATGCGATCACTATCCAGCCAACAGGCCGTTTCAATATTTTCTGCAGGCAGCTGTATATAATAATTTGTAAGATCGTTGGTGGTGAACGCATTATTTTCCCCTCCGGCCATCAGCAGGGGGCTCTCAAAATCTTTGATATTTACAGATCCGCCGAACATCAGGTGCTCAAACAAATGGGCGAAACCCGTTTTTCCCGGGTCTTCGTCGCGGGCACCTACGTCATAGAGTACGTTGAGCACGGCCATGGGGGTGGAATGATCTTCGTGTACGATGAACCGCAGCCCGTTGGAGAGGGTAAATTTTTTATAATCGATCTGCATGGAATGATACTTTCATTTCTTTCAAAAGAAGTGCAAGGTAATAAGACTTCAATAACCGGGATGAAAGAATTCATAAGATGCTTTTCACTTTCAAACTCAGTTCCACCCGGCTGGTATCGGAGCGGCTGACCAGGACTTTCACCCGGTCACCCGTGTTTTGCAGCATGGATTTATAAAGTTGTAGGTTTTGCGACAGATTATTATTTATTCCGAGCACGATATCATCTACCTTGAATCCTGCTTTTTCGGCCGGGGAATCTTTCATAACATCACCTACCCGGATTTGGCCTTCAATCCAATAGAGTCCGAGCCCGGTGTAGGAATAGTCAAAGGGATCACGGAAGTGGGTATTGGGGGTTAAGTAGAAAATTCTCTTCTCATAATTTAAAATGATATTGAACCGGCGTAACACATCGTTCCCGATCAGTCCGGCCAGGTAGGGATACGAGGTAATATTGTATTCGTCATCGAATATATAGGTTGGGATATTATGGAACCGGTATGGGCCGAGTTTAAATTCTTTCAGGGTGGTCACCTGCATATTTGCTTTTCCTCCCAGGCCCTGAGCCTGGGCGGGCAGCGGTTTTTTTTCGGGGTTCAGGATGGAACTGTCCCTTATAAAATCAGAATTCAGTAATAAGCAAAGGCCCGCACCCGTATCGAAATAAAAGCGGGCGTCAACTACCCGGATATCCCGCAGCATTGCGCCCTGCACGGGAAGGTTTATCACCGCAGGTTTTAACATAAACCCGCCTTTTGGATACTTGATATTCCCTTTGGAATAAACATATATCTGGTTACTGTCGTAATCGATTTTTAGTATATACCGTGAATAGAAACTGTATCCGATGATACCATCAATGCGGTCTCCGTATACACTGCTTAAAATATCATAATCGCTTACGTGAAAATTAAGACTGTCTGTCCTCAGATTCCCCATGATCAGGGACAGGTTGTTTACGTATCTCAATTGCCTGATGCCTCCGACACCCATGATCATTTTATCAGTCAGCACCGGGGTTATTTTCATGCGTATACAGGTTGTGGAATCCAGCGATATGCCACCGCTGCCCGTATCCATGATGAAATTCAGCGTATCCGGATAACCGGCCAATTGGGCCCGGACCACCACCACACCGCCGGTGAAAGTGGTAAAGGGGACCTGCGTGAGAAGCTGCGCCCTGTTATTGATTTGTTTTTGAGCGCGGATGCCTCCAAAACTTACCAGCGCGAGAAAAAAGCCGCAGAGAATTTTATGCACAGCCGGGTGCAAACAAACCGGATATCTTAGTTTGGCCGCCTTCATGGTTCAATAGCAGGTTGTTGGTTAAATATGGATCGCAGAAATGATCCATATAATTAAATCTACAAATTATTCGGCATCTTGCCCCGCCAGCCATATAATTACTGATTTGAAAAATTGCTGTCCTAAATTTGTATAAACTGTAATATCTGAAAAGATGAACGTATCAAATCTCTATGCCAGGGCACTGCAGTTCGATTTTCTGACGGCAGCAGAAGGTGTTTTGCTTTTCAAAGAAGCGCCTCTGGCAGAACTCATGTTTATTGCCGACCAGCTCCGGCAAAAGCAGGTAGGCCAGGGAACAGTTACCTGGCAGATCGACCGGAATGTGAACACCACCAATGTATGTATCGCAAATTGTAAATTTTGTAATTTTTACCGGGTTCCCGGTCATCCGGATGCATATATAACCGATATAGATACCTATGTCCGGAAAATTGAAGAAACATTCCGCTGGGGCGGGGACCAGTTATTATTGCAGGGCGGTCATCATCCCGGTCTGGGACTGGGTTTTTATACGGGTCTATTCAGGGAACTCAAATCCCGTTATCCCCGGTTAAAACTTCATACCCTGGGGCCTCCTGAGATTGCGCATATATGTAAACTTGAAAAAAAATCCCATGGGGAAGTCATACGTGCGTTGCGGGAAGCCGGTATGGATTCCCTTCCGGGTGCGGGTGCAGAGATCCTGGTTGATCGGGTCAGGCGGCTGGTGAGCAAGGGGAAATGCGGAGCACAGGAATGGCTGGATATTATGCGGGAAGCCCACCGGCAGCATATTACCACTTCGGCTACCATGATGTTCGGGCATGTGGAGTCTATTGAAGAAAGATTTGAACACCTGGTCCGGATCCGGGAAGTGCAGGCGATGAAACCTGCTGATGCAAACGGTTTCCTGGCATTTATTCCCTGGACCTTCCAGGATGCAGATACGCTGTTGGCCAGGATCCGGGGTGTTCATAACCTGACCACACCGGAAGAATATATCCGGATGATCGCGATGAGCCGTATTATGCTTCCTAATATAAAAAATATACAGGCTTCCTGGCTTACCGTGGGTAAGGAAACAGCCCAGATCTGCCTGCACGCCGGTGCAAATGATTTCGGCAGCATTATGCTGGAAGAAAATGTTGTGAGTGCTGCCGGTGCCCCCCACCGTTTTACCAGCAAAACCATTCAGGCCGCCATCCGGGAAGCCGGGTTTAAACCCCAGCTGAGAAACCAGCAATACGAATTCCGGGAACTGCCCGCTTTTATGGAAGAGCAGGTAATCGATTATTAAATGCTTGAAAATTAACGCCTGACGCTTTTCCTGTCAAAGCATGTCCGAACAATAAATCAAAGACCTTCCGTTTAGCCGAAAGAAATTAGCTAATGAATCGCATTAGGCTTTAAGCATCGTCCTAAGTGTTTTTTTTAGTCTTTTCACAAGTTAAAATCCCTATTTCTGCGTTAAAGGATTAATCCTATACCATGCAGAGCCCATTCCGTAAGTTAGTACGCATTTCCACCATTCTATTTGCGACTGTTTTACTGTGTAATTATTTTGCCTATTACCTTGGTAATAAAAAATCCGCTGAAAATGAAGAACTTATCTCTGCAAGGTCCCTGGCCGGCCGGCAACAGACCCTGAGTCAGGTCATTGCCAAACAGGCGGCGCTTATTACCGGGGGGCTGTATGGTGCGGCGGAAACCCAGCGGATCAGGGACAGCCTGGCCACGACCCTCGCTGTTTTTAAAATGCAGGAAGAACAGTTGCTGAACCGGGTAGGACAATCCCGGTCACCCCTTCCGGCGCAGGTATTCAGGATACGTCTCCTCTTTTCCTATATCAATCCTTATTACAACAGTATTGATCAGATTGGTCAGAATATTTTACTGGAAGATTCGGTCCTGTTCCAGATCAATAAGCGCATGTACCTGCAAAAGCTGATGGAGAGCGAGGACAAATTTTTACCATTGATGCGGGATATCACCCAGGCATTTACCGTTATCCTGAACAAAAAAAATGAAGAATCTTCAGCTATTGAGGTCGGGAAATTCATATCCCTTGTGCTGGCCATTATCTGTCTGATCATACTGGTACTCGAGCCGGCATTTAAAAAAGGAGAAACGAATTTCAGGGACCTTCAAAAAGCACAGAATGAATTGCAGGTTGAAAAAAAGCACCTGGATTCCCTGCTCCAGTCCCAAACCAATTACCTGATCCGCATCGACCGGAAGGGAAATTTTTCGTATGCCAACCAGTCCTTCCTGAGGGCCTTTGGATACAGGGAAGAAGATGTGCTGAATAAACTGTTCCTCGGAACCATATTTCACAAGGACCTGGCCCGATGCCGGGAAGTGGCAAATGAATGCTGGAACAACCCGGGTAAAATCGTTAAGCTGCTGATCCGGAAACCCTTTAAGGATTCAAATTCTTTTGTTTGGACGGATTGGGAATTCCTGGCCCTCAGTGATGAGAACGGCCAGGTGAGTGAAATACAGGGTATCGGGCTGAATGTAACCGATAAAGTGATGGCACAGGAAGTAAAAGAAGAAGCCATTCAGACGCTTTCTTACGCGATGACCTATGCACGTATGGGATCCTGGAAAGTGGATTTTGAAACGCGGGAGATCAAACTGGGTAATGAATTCCGGGAGTTGCTGATGATGGAAGAAAATTTTTCTGAAAAATTATGGCTGGATGATTTCCTGGCTGAATTTGTAGTGCCGGAAGACTATCACAGGGCCCGGGATGAATTTGAGGAGATTTTCCTGAACCGCAGTCACCTGGGTTTTGAAAGTTCCTTTTCTTTCCGCGTAATCACACGCCAGGGCTGGATGCGTTATTTATTCCTCAAGGGCAAAGTAGTGGATGGAAACGGATGTTTTGGAATTGCCCAGGATATCACCGGGCAGAAAGAATCTGAAAACGCCCTGGTGAACAGCGAACAAAAATTCCGGCTGCTCGCAGAAAATTCCGAAGATATAATCAGCGTGCATGCCGCTGATGGCACCATCTGGTACCTCTCTCCCTCTTTAACACATGTACTGGGTTATGAAGTGGAAGAAGTGATCGGAACAGCCATCCTGGATTATGTACATCCTGATGACCGGCATAAATTTTTCAAACAGGAACGGAGTCCGGACCTGCAGGACCAGGAATCGCTGATCATCCGTTACCGGATCCGCAAAAAGGATAAATCTTTTTTATGGCTCGAAACCATCATCAAGCCCATTGTGGATCATAATGAAGTTATCAAACTCGTTTGTACTTCCCGGAATATCACCGGACAGCGCATCGCACAGGAGAAACTGAAAAAGAAGGATCAGTTGCTCTATGCCGTATCCCAGGCAACCCATTTATTACTGAGTAATACAGATCTGAACCAGGCCATCGCCTCGGGAATTGAAATCCTGGGAACCAAAACCCTGGTAGACCGGGTATATGTCTTCAAAAATAAATTCGAAGAAGAAACCGGCAACTGGTTTACGTCGATTATCCATGAATGGAATGCGGGCGGCCGCGAATCCCGGCTGGATAATCCCCGTATGGTTAACCTGAATTTCAAGACCATCGAACCGATTGTAAGGCCCCTTCGGGAACAACGCCCTTTTGTAAGTTACCGTTGGAAAGAAACCGATGAATGGCTCCTGAATATTTTTGAACGCAACCCGGTAGAAGCCACTTTGTCGATACCGATTTTTGTAAATGATTTTTTCTGGGGGTTCGTCGGATTCGATGAATTCACCAAAGACAAAGAATGGACCGACGGGGAATTTTCAATCCTGCAGTCCTTTGCGTCTTCTCTGGGTGCGGCCATCCAGCGAAAGAAAATTGAAGATGAACTGGTTCAGGCAAAAGTACTGGCAGAAACCGCAAACCGCACCAAGAGCGAGTTCCTGGCAAATATGAGTCATGAATTGCGTACGCCCATGAATGGCATCATCGGTTTTACGGACCTCGTGCTAACGACGGAATTGCAGAAAACCCAGCGGGATTATCTGAAGAATGTAAAAAGGTCGGCCTATGGGTTGCTGGAAATCATCAACGATATTCTGGATTTCTCCCGGATCGAAGCGGGCAAACTCCTGATCGACCATACCTTATTCAAACTGGATGAACTCGTAGAAGAAACCATGGATATCCTCACGTTGAAGGCATTTGAGAAAAAACTGGAAATGCTTTACCGGGTGGATCATGATATTCCTTCCCAGCTGATGGGCGACCCCGTGCGTATCCGCCAGATCATTGTGAATTTACTGGGTAATGCCATCAAGTTTACC
>DHWT01000021.1:13929-16432 GCA_002413325.1 Chitinophagaceae bacterium UBA5175
TTTTTAAATTTTATCATCCAGGTAAAAGATACCGGAATTGGTATACCCCGGGATAAACTGCAGAAAATCTTTGAAAGTTTTACACAGGCCGACAATTCAACCACTCGGAAATATGGCGGAACCGGGCTTGGACTGGCGATTTCCAAAAGCCTGGCCGAACTCATGAACGGAACCCTCACGGTGGAAAGTGAAGCGGGTATGGGAAGTTTATTTTCCCTCTTACTGCCGCTGGAAGTGGCCAATGAACAGCCGGAGATCCAGCTGCAGCCGAAACCATTACTGAAAAAAGTACTCGTGGTTGATGATAATCTGACAAACCTGCACCTGATGGAAGAGACCCTGGGTTATTTCCAGATATATTGTGAAACCACTACCAACGGTCAGGAAGCGCTGTTGAAAATTGAGTCTGCCCGCTTAAACGGACAGCCGTTTGACCTGATCATAACGGATCATCATATGCCCGGAATGGACGGGATCAACCTGGTGAAGGAAATAAAGGAATCCATCCCGGGTGCCAGTCAGCCGGTGATCCTCATGCTTTCTTCGCTGGAGAAAAATCTTTACCAGCACGAGGCAGATAAAACCGGTATCAATAAATTTATTTCGAAACCCGTCAAACTGCACGAGCTCAACAGTACCCTGTTATCGCTGTTCGAAAAAAACATGCAGAACGATTCGCTGCATCCTTCTTTCGGCTCCATTGAAAAAATTACACAGGCCGCGAGTATCATGGTGGTAGATGATGATCCGATTAATATGATGCTGATATCTGAAGTTCTGAAAAGAATGGGGTTTGACGTGATCCAGATGCAAAATGGCAAGGAAGTGATTGATGCCCTGCCGCATTATGATCCGGTACTGATATTCATGGATGTCAATATGCCGGAAATGGATGGGTATACCACCACCCGCATCATCCGTAAAATGCAGACGGTCCAGTCAAGAATTCCCATCATTGCCCTGACAGCAGATGCGATGAAAGGGGATAAGGAACGATGCCTGGAAGCGGGTATGAATAATTATGTCTCCAAGCCTTTTAAACTCGATGAAATAGAATCCGTTCTGAAGGAATATATACTGATGGTATAATGCGGATCCCGGATCATTCATCGTATATCGCTGCCAGCTTCATGCTGCTTAAAATTCCATATACGATACCCGGTTCCCGAAATGATGCTGCCATTTACTGAACGGCGGCAGTCGGGCTGCTTAACCTGCGCTCCCCTTCATATACATTCAGTTTTACTTTCCAGATATTCGATTCTTTTTCGAGACTGAGATCGACCTTCAGGTTTTTCATTTCTTCTGTCTGGGGCAGCAGTTCGAAACTGATCAAATTCATGGAATGCAGATCGGTAGGGGTGCGATACTGCGCATTCAGGATAAATGGTTTCTGTCCTTCTATCTTGATGATGGTGTTTTCTATCTGGTCATAAACCTCCTTAAATTTAGCGCGTGCCTGCATAAAATTCGGGGAATTGAAGGTGGTGCAGGTCCAATTATATGTATCATTGTTAGCTACGGTATACTTCCAGATACTGCAGTAGCTGGCACCCGGAACAGAAATGGTGGTCTTATATTCTGCTTCCCGGGCATGCTGGGAGATCATATCGCCCCTGATATTTTGAAAGCGGTTGGGGTAGTCGCGGATCACTTTCTCCAGCGCCAGATTGGTCTTATTGGAGAAAACATCGTCCTGGGAGAAAAGCCAGGCGGTATTCAGCAGGAAAGCAAAGGTTAACAGCGTGCTTCGCATAGCATTGGATTTGGGAACTAAATTAAGATAAAAAAAAGGTTGGTGCAATAGGGAAAATACGGCCATGATCCAGGCACTCCCTCCGGCAGTATTTTCAGTTTTTAGCTGAAAAGGTATTCCACATCCTCACGGGAAAGGCTTTTCACAAATCCGTCATCGTCGGCAATCAGGTCTTTGGCCAGGAGGCGTTTACGGTCCTGCAATTGAAGAATCTTATCTTCAATACTGTCTTTGCAGATCATACGGTAGGCAAAAATATTTTTTGTCTGACCGATACGGTGGGTCCGGTCAATGGCCTGCTGTTCCACGGCCGGGTTCCACCACGGATCCACAATGTATAGGTAATCGGCTGAAGTGAGGTTCAGTCCTACCCCACCCGCTTTGAGCGAAATCAGGAAAACGCGGCAGCTGTCATTATCCTGGAAAGCCCGGATGGCTTTTTCACGGTCGGGGGCTGTTGTGCTGCCATCGAAATATTCAAAAGGAATTTCCAGTTCGGTCAGCTTCTCCCGTATAAGGGCCAACATACCAAGGAATTGTGAAAATACCAGCGCTTTATGGTTGCCGATATTTTCTGAAATTTCCCGGGACAGTTCATCGAGTTTGATGGAATGGTTCGGATATTTTTCCGTTTCATTCAGGATGGCCGGGGAATCGCAGATCTGCCTGAGTTTCATGAGGCCCTGTAAAATCGTTAGCTGTGACCTCTGAATGCCCTGGGATTCAATAGTGCCCAGGATTTTATCC
>DHWT01000327.1 GCA_002413325.1 Chitinophagaceae bacterium UBA5175
TGCCAGGTTACCTGGAACGGCACGAACCTGCATATCCCGAAACGGCTTCCCCGGGTATCGAAAAAAATTCATCAGCGGTCCCCCTATACCTATCGGTATTATCTTAATTATTGCACCTACAACTACAGCATGAGCTGGTGGGACTGGAAGCGTTGGGAGAAGGAAATTGACTGGATGGCACTGCATGGCATCAATATGCCACTGGCCATTACCGGTGAAGAATTTACCTGGTACACGGTATATAAGGAAATGGGTTTTTCAGATCAGGATCTGCAGTCTTTTTTCAGTGGCCCGGCTTACTTTTCCTGGTTCTGGATGGGCAACCTGGACGGATGGGGCGGACCCCTGCCCCTGAGCTGGATGAAGAGCCATATGCAGTTGCAGCAGAAGATTCTGCAGCGCGAACGTGAGCTGGGTATGAAACCGGTACTGCCGGCATTTACGGGACATGTGCCGGCAGCTTTCAAAAAGAAATTTCCGGAGGCCCGTTTGAAAGCCAGCAACTGGAAGAACGGTTTTGCAGATACCTATATCCTGGATCCGGAGGATTCGCTGTTTGCAGCAATTGGAAAAAGATTCCTGAAAACCCAGACCCGTTTATTCGGCACGGATCATTTGTATTCTGCTGACACTTTTAATGAAAACGAACCGCCTTCGGACGACCCCGCATACCTGGCAAAAATCAGCGGACGTTTATATAACAGCATGGCGGAAACTGACCCCCAGGCCGTATGGGTCATGCAGGGATGGCTTTTTTACAACGACCGGAAATTCTGGAAAGACCCGCAGATAGAGGCCCTGCTGAATGCGGTTCCTGATCAGCACATGATCTTGTTGGATTTGGCGGCGGAAATAGAACCAGTCTGGAAAAGAACCCATGCTTTTTATGGCAAGCCCTGGATCTGGAATATGGTCCACAATTTTGGCGGTAATATCAGTATGTTCGGAAGAATGGACGGGGTGGCCGCGGGACCCGCAGAGGCTTTGCACGACACCGCCTCCGGTCACCTGGCGGGAATCGGATTGACGATGGAGGGCATCGAACAGAATCCGGTCATGTATGAACTGCTTACGGAACATGTATGGAATGATGAACCGGTCAACTTAAACAAATGGCTTGAACTGTATACCATCAACCGGTATGGCGTTTTGGATACCCATGCCCTGAAAGCCTGGGAGGTATTGAGACGAACCGCCTACAATGGTAAAACCATCCGGGATGGTGCCGAGTCCATCATCACCGGCAGGCCGACTTTTGATTCTTCCACCGTATGGACCAGAACAAAACTGAATTACCAACCCGCGGATTTTCTTCCTGCCTGGGATGAAATGATGGCCGCTGCGGCGAAATGCAAAAACAGCGATGGATTTCAATATGACCTGGCAGATATCACCAGGCAGGCGCTGGCAAATTATGCGGATTCCGTGCATGGAAAACTGGTCAGGGCTTACCGGGAAAAAGATCCGGCCGCCTTTAAAAAATACAGTGATGAATTTTTACAAATCATCAGCGACCTGGATTCCTTACTCGGGACCAGGAAGGATTTCTTACTGGGCCGTTGGATTTCGGATGCGAGAAGTTTTGGAAATAACCCGGAGGAAAAAGCGCTGTATGAACGCAATGCCCGGGACCTGATCACGCTGTGGGGAGATGTGAACAGTCCGCTGCATGAATATTCCTGCCGCCAGTGGAGTGGCCTGTTAGATGATTTTTATAAAGTACGGTGGCAGAAATTTTTTGAAGCAGTCTCCGCTTCACTGGCGCAGGGAAAGGATTTCGATCAGCCTGCCTTCGAAAAATATATCAGCGGCTGGGAATGGCAATGGGTAAATAAGCGAATGGATTATCCTGTAGAACCCGAAGGGAATAGTGTTGACCTGGCGATGCGTCTCTATGGGAAATATTATAATGAAATGAAGTCCGTGTATTGAAAGTAAAATGAATTCGCCAAATGAAATACGCCGTTCGTCTGATCTCCATGATCGCCTGGCTGTTTGTTCAAACAGGAGCATCTGCCCAAACCAGCGCGCCCTGGTTTGAGAATGCCATTTTCTACCAGATTTATCCGCCTTCCTATAAAGACTCCGATGGGGATGGGATTGGCGACCTGAAGGGCATTCGTGAAAAACTGGATTATGTAAAATCACTCGGGGTGGATGCCATCTGGTTCACGCCTGTATTTTCTTCTCCTTTTAAAGACGGGGGTTATGATGTGGCCGATTATTATTCTGTTGATAAAAGATATGGAACCAATGACGACCTGGTGGAGTTGATCCGTAAGGCGCATGAAAAAGGACTGAAACTCTGTTTGGACCTGGTGATCGGGCATACTTCCAATGAGAACCCGTGGTTCCTGGAGTCAGCTAAAGGAACCAACCTCAGGTATAGTGATTATTATATCTGGACGCCCGTTATTCCCGATGAGGCAAAAGGTATAAAGTCCACGAGAGACAACAATATACTGGGGGAGGATAAGTATGTCCATTCGAATGCGCCAAGAGGAAATTACTATATCAAGAATTATTATGACATCCAGCCGGCGCTGAATTTTGGCTATGCGAATCCCAACCCTTCCAATCCCTGGGAACAGTCGGTGGATGCTCCCGGTCCGCAGGCCGTGCAGAGGGAAATGAAGAATGTTATTTCGTTTTGGATGGACAAGGGAATAGACGGGTTCCGGGTAGACCTGGCTTCCAGTATTGTTAAAAATGATCCGGGCAAAAAGGCGACCATCAGGGTATGGCAGGGATTAAATCATTGGTTTAAGGAAAAATATCCCGGAGGGGTTCTGATTGCTGAATGGTTTAACCCCAGGCAGTCCTCGGAAGCCGGCTTTCCTATCGACTTCATGAGGGAAACCGCTCTGGTCTCTAATCGTCAGGGTGGGGAATTTGAACCCCTGGTATGTTATTTTGCGAAGGATGGAAAAGGGCAGTTAAAAGACTGGTATGAGCAGTTCAGCGACCAGTATCATGCAACGAAAGGTAAAAGCCTGATCTCCCTGCCGACCGGCAACCACGACAATCCGCGCCTGAATGCCGGTGATCGCAATACGCCGGATCAGTTGAAAGTCGCCATGACTTTTTTCCTGACGATGCCGGGGGTGCCGGTCATATATTATGGAGATGAAATCGGGATGAAATTTTTAACCGGATTATATAATAAGGAAGGCAGCCAGGGTGAAGCCACCAAAAACCGCGCCGGCTCACGCACACCGATGCAATGGGACAGCACAAAGAATGCGGGGTTTTCTGCTGCCGGATTCTGGAATCTTTATTTGCCGGTTGACAAAGATCCTGACAGGCCGGATGTCGCAAAGGAAGAACGGGACCCCAACTCCTTATTAAACTATACACGTGAACTCCTCAGGTTAAGAAAAAGTTCGAACGCTTTGTCGGCAGCGGGCGAATGGCAGTTGTTAAGTGATGTAAACAAACCGTATCCCATGGTGTACAGCCGTTATGCCGGCAGTGAACTTTATTGTATTATTCTGAATCCAACCGGCAAAAAACTGGAGGCAGCTATTCCAACCCTGCGGAAGAATAAAGTATCCCTTGTGGCGGGCAGTCCGCAGGCCGGAAATTATAAAACCGGATCACCCTACGACCGGATCAGCATAAACGCCGTATCGGCGCTGGTGTTTAAAATGGAGTAGAACAACCGGAAAACAGGAAGTTTTCCTGCAGATTATTTCACTACATAAAAAAATGACATGAAGGAAATAAGAAAAGAAGACATCAGGCAGGAAGTGTTCGACCTGTATGACGACTACGCACACAATCGAATTGAAAGGCGCGAGTTCATGCAAAAGTTATCTGCTTATGCCGTGGGTGGTATTTCAGTGGCCGCTCTTTCCGGTTTTCTGATGCCGGCCTATGCCAGTTCGATCCAGGTGAAACCGGATGATCCCCGCATAAAATCGGAATACGTGTATTACGATTCTCCAAAAGGCGGTGGAAAGATCAAAGCATTACTGTCCACGCCCCTTGATGTAAAAGGGAAACCGGGAGGCATCGTTGTGGTGCATGAAAACAGGGGCCTGAATCCTTATATCGAAGATGTGGCCAGGCGGGCAGCGCTAGCCGGATTTGTTACCCTGGCACCCGATGCACTCACCCCTTTGGGCGGTTATCCCGGGAATGATGACCAGGGCCGTGAAATGCAGAGTAAGCTCGATCGAAATAAAATACTCGAGGATTTTATTGCGGCATACGAATACCTGAAAGCAGATAAAGACTGTAATGGAAAAATCGGCGTGGTCGGTTTTTGTTTTGGCGGGTGGGTAGCCAATATGATGGCCGTCCGCATTTCAGATTTGTCGGCGGCTGTTCCGTTTTACGGGAGCCAGCCGGCAGCTGAGGATGTTCCGAAAATCAAGGCGCCGCTCCTGTTGCATTACGCCGGTCTTGATACACGGGTGAATGAAGGTTGGCCGGCGTATGAGCAGGCTCTTAAAGAGCAAAAGAAGGAATATACGGTGTACATATATCCGGACGTAAATCATGGCTTTCATAACGATACAACGCCCCGATACGATAAATCTGCCGCTGAACTGGCCTGGA
>DHWT01000199.1:0-4952 GCA_002413325.1 Chitinophagaceae bacterium UBA5175
AACCTCTTGTCGAAGACGAGGGGTTTTTGCATTTATGTGCCTGATGAGTTTGCCCATCAACCGGATCATTCCTCTTTTTCTCTACCAAAATATTGGATATTAAGTTGAGATTTGCCCCAGGGTCAGGTTACTGTTCCAAATCCAATTACTCATTTGAATAATATATCTTTGCCCTGAAAACGAAAAGAAGTGTGAAGAAGTGAAGTTTAATTTCACGAAGCATTTTTGACAGACAGAACTTATAAGATATTGAAATCCAGGACGGAGAAAATCCAGTCCCGGGCACAAGGCCCTGCTTGTCGAAGACAAGTGGGGCTTTTTGTTTGGATGCGGGGCGATTGGTAAACTGATCGTATTCCGGCGGCTAAATGGAAAAACCATCGCCTGTAAATACCCGAATCGCAGTAAAGTTGTTTACACGGAAGAACAAATTCAATACCGTACCTTATTTTCTAAAGCGGCTGCTTTCGCCAGCAGCATTATAAAGGATCCGGCAAAGAGAGCGTCTTATAAAAGACATGGTGAAACCTCTGTTTACCATTCTGCGCTTAAAGATTATATGAACGCCAACAGATTAAAAAAACCGGAATAACCCAATTTTTGCTTTCCATGTCGACAGGCCCGGATACAGCTTTTAATTATGAGCATATGGTGTCACCTCCGGAAAAGAATAATCTGTGTATCCGTGCTCATTACCACCATACATAGTTGACCTGTCAGCCACATTTAATTTTGCGCGCACTTCAAAGCGCTTTGGCAGGTCAGGGTTAGACAAAAACAGTGTTCCGGATGAGATAAATTACAGTTATACAAAGTAAAACGCCGTAGGCGTCTAAAGGCATTGGGTAAGACCACCAATGCGGATCTTCTGAGCACCCGAAGGGTGCGAAGAAAATCCAGTCCCGGTATTCGTAAAATCTTCTAATCGATTGGTCACAAGGGTTTATTTTTTACCAACTGCTTTTATTTTAACACTTCCGCACAGATTTTCTCACTTTCAGAATATCTTTTTTCCTTTCGCTTATTCTCGCTTTTGTAAAATACCAGGCACAGATCGGTTACTAAAAAATTGCCTGTTTATAAAAGGGATGCCTTAGAAGTAAACAGTTCAAATGAGTGCTGTCCTAAAATTGGGAAGGTTTCAGGGGGGCCGACATTTTTGTGAATAAAAGGCAACCAGACTAAAATTTGAATGCTGTCCGGTTTTCAAGGGGTCGGGACAGAGTAAGTTAGTAGACTGGAAAATTTTCACCAGCTTCAGCTCAGGTCATCCTATAAATCACGTCCTTCGTAAATTCCGCAGGATTAACTTTCAATAAATAACAATACCTTCAAAAAGTCCCTTTGATTTATGAAAAAACAATTAAATATCCCGGCATTGTTGTCAGCAGTTATTTCCTTATCAACTATCTGTTGTAATCAACCATTAAATACAGAAAAACCACCTGTAGAAACTGTTGTTACTGCCGACCCCCTGCCCTCATGGAATGAAGGCAGACCAAAGCGATCTATCATTGACTTTATAAAAAACAGTACTGACAGTACAAGTAAAGGTTTTATACCTCTTGGTGACCGCATTGCCTGTTTTGATAATGACGGAACATTATGGACTGAAAAGCCGATGCCGTTTCAGTTATATTTTACAATCGACCGCATTAAAGCAATGGCGCCACAACACCCCGAATGGAAAAATAAACAACCTTATAAAGGGATTCTTGCGGGAGATTTGAAAACTGCGATGGCAGGAGGTGATAAAGCATTGCTGGAGCTCCTGATGACAACCCATGCGGGAATGACAACCGATGCGTTTGAAAAAACGGTGGAAGAATGGATGGATACTGCAACCTATCTGAAAACCGGCAGGCATTACAACGAAATGATTTATCAGCCCATGCTGGAGTTGTTGAATTTCCTAAGGACAAATGGATATAAACCTTTTATCGTTTCAGGCGGCGGCATTGACTTTATGCGTGCCTGGACTGAACAGGCTTATGGAATTCCGCCATACCAGGTGGTGGGAAGTTCTGTTAAAACAAGATATGATACCACCGGCAAACAACCGGTTTTAATAAAACTTGCCGAATTGAATTTCAATGATGACAAGTTGGGTAAACCTGTAGGCATTTACCAGTATATCGGCAAACGCCCGGTATTTACTGCCGGAAACTCAGATGGAGATTATGCCATGCTGCAATACACCAGCACAGGTAGCGGTCCCGGCTTCGGAATGTATATTCATCATACCGACTCCCTTCGTGAATATTTTTACGACAGGGCACCGGGTCTTGCTCAGTTAAACAAAGGATTGGATGATGCAGAAAAATACCACTGGCTGATTGTTGATATGAAGAATGACTGGAAAAGGATTTACCCGTTTGAAAAATAATTAATACAAAATATGATGAAACAACATTCACTGATTAAAATAATAAGCTGTTCAGCCCTTATCTTCTTATCGGCTTCTTTTAGATTCGCAACGGCACAATCCGATACGACGGCTATTGATGTATTACTCGATCCTGGCAAGACCATGCTGGATTCGGCAAAATACTACAACGGTGTTATGCGTAAAAATTATAATGGTCCCGGCAGTTTTTCACTGGATGCCACCCATAATCCGCACATATCCGTTTTGCAGTGTTTCGTCAGAACAGCTGACCTTGGTAAAGTTTATGCTGCAGTCGCCAAAATAGTAAAAAGCGAAAATCCAACGAAGAATAAATTAACGGCAAGTGGTTTCTATTATATACCGTTGAGTGGATTAGGATTGGCAGGCATTATGGCAGATACAACGGCCTGGCTGATACGTTTCCAGGCGAAACTGATTGAATCCGTTAAACCATATATATTGAAAGGTACGGATGCTGCCTTTGTACAAAATAAAAATGGAACACCGATAGCGAAAGGAACCGCAGATTATGTAAATGTTTATGTACCGGAACATAGCGGCGTCAAATTTAATCCACACGTGACAATTGGATTAGCGCAAGAAGTTTTTTTGAAAGAGCTACTTGCAAAACCCTACAGAAAGTTCACTTTTACAAATACTTCCGTGAGTATTTACCAGCTGGGAGACTTTGGCACTGCACAAAAGAAATTATGGACGAGCTCTAAAAATAAGTAGGAGAAATGGGAAATTGTAACAGTCCATTATAAATCTGACATTTGCCGGCTGAAAAAAACCGATTCACCACTTGATTTTTTTCAAATGAGCACATATCCGTAATCCAGCCCCGGGCATTTTTCGGGTTTCTTCCAGGAGCCTGGCAATCGTTGAAAACCTATACTGGCGACATTCTGTCGGTCGTCGCTTCCCTCATGTTTGAAAATTCCTAAATCCCGGATCAATCCATCCCGTATGGAGTTGACCTTTGCAGCCATTGAATATCAATACTCTGGAATGAATGTACTGTCCGGAATTTACGGGTCACACTATCCGGAATCTCCACTTGTCGGCACACATGGCAAAATCAAACAAAATTTGGCGTTGTATCAAAAGATCGCCCTATATTTGTGTTTAACTTTTTTAATATATATTTAAACATAAATAGAATGGATTCTTTTTCCATTTCAGAATTATCCCAATATTCGGGGATAAAACCCCATACCATCAGAATCTGGGAAAAACGCTACCATGCGCTCAAGCCAAATCGTTCCCGGGGGAATACCCGTCATTACGACTCGATACAATTAAAACGACTCCTGAATATCTCTGGATTGCTCGGTGCTGATTATAAAATATCCGAATTGTGTGCCATGCCGGATGAAAAGCTGAAATCGCTGCATGGAGCAAAGCTCAATCCCACTGTGCCTGCTACAGCGGATTACTTTGTTTCACAACTGATTGCAGCAGCCTTAACTTATGATGAACCCCGGTTCGTAAATATCTTTTCTCATTGTTTACTGAGGTACGGTTTGAGAGAAGCCTATGTGCTGGTTCTATATCCTGCGTTAACGAGGATTGGCCTGATGTGGCTGAATGATTCCCTTCCAACAGCGAATGAACATTTCATCAGTAATTTAATTCGTCAAAAACTCTATACAGCCATTGATTCCTTACCCCCTCCGAAACCAGGTAGCCCCACCTGGATACTGTTTCTGCCAGAAAATGAATTCCATGAAATAGGCTTATTGCTGGCCTTTTATCTCATTCGCCTTTCAGGCCAAAAGGTCATTTATCTGGGAGGGAATGTTCCTGAGTCGTCCCTCAGGGAAGCGGTCAATGATGTAAAGCCTGAAAATATGCTGATGTTTTTTGTCCACCATGATCTTCCCGGTAATATTAAGAAATACCTGGACAGGATAAGCAGGGATTTGAATGTTCAACAAATATATGTAGCCGCCAAACGGAATTTATCTTCTCAGTTAAAATCAAATAAAAAACTGCGTTTCCTTGGATCGGTCAACGAATTCGATCAGTTGTTATCAAATCAAAATGTTTAATTTTTAATCCATTTTATTAAACAAACGAAAATGGCTACCATCGCCGTCATTGGTGCAGGGTTTTCCGGATTGAGTGCAGCATGTTATCTCTCCGCGGCAGGGCACCAGGTGCATCTTTACGAAAAAAATGCTTCCGCCGGCGGAAGAGCCAGGCAGTTGATTACAGATGGTGGTTATGTATTTGACATGGGACCCAGCTGGTATTGGATGCCGGACATTTTTGAAAGGTTTTTTAACGATTTTGGTTACGCTGTCACTGATTTTTACCCGCTGAAATTACTGGATCCGTCTTTTACCATCATTTTTGGTACTCAGGACGTAATGAGCATTCCGGAAAACTATAACGAATTACGCCTGATTTTTGAATCTGTTGAAGAAGGAGCCGCTCTCCAACTGGATAAATTCATGGAGGAAGCGGGGTATAAATATGATATTGGCATGAAAACCTTTGCCTATATGCCCGGGCTCTCGCTTGCAGAATTTGCCGACATCAGACTGATACAGCATGC
>DHWT01000199.1:5282-5425 GCA_002413325.1 Chitinophagaceae bacterium UBA5175
ATCGCCCTGATGGAGTTTCCGGTTCTTTTCCTGGGGGCTATGCCTCAAAATATTCCGGCGCTCTATAGTCTCATGAATTATGCGGGATTAAAACTCGGAACATGGTACCCGGAGGGAGGATTTGGGAAGGTTATAAGCTCCAT
>DHWT01000231.1 GCA_002413325.1 Chitinophagaceae bacterium UBA5175
AGAAATCCAATCCTAACGAAACCAGTAATCCAATCCGAAAGAAAGACATTTTAAGATCCTCATTTTTGAAAAACCGCTACTGAAAAATAGCGGTTTTTTCTTTTTACCTGTCTTCCTTTACAACTCCTTTTCATCCGGTTAACATAACGTTCATAGGTATTCGAATGATAACAATTTATTAGATTTTTGTTATAGGTATTTTCATGCTCAATGGGTAGATTTGAAATCCATGAAAAACAAGATTATGCAGATCATACTCAAATACATCCGGAGCTGGTTTTCCCCGAAGTCTGTTAAAGAGAAAGAGGAAAATTATTATCTTATACATTGAACCCACACAGCGAAAACCTCCCTGTTGTTTAATTCCTGAATCGTTTATTCGCCTGGTAAAAATTCAGCCACCGGAAAGAGGCCGGCTTACCGGTATGTTCACAATAACTGAACGCTGCCCCGGTGAATGCAAGTCCTTATATACCACCCGATGGACCGGGCCTGTCAACTGTATTTGCACGCAGGATGGCCATGGCAAGTACGATCACCCAGAGCAGAAAGACACCGATATTGATGCGTTCCCAAACACCGATCAGCGGTGTGGGCTGATTGGCCGCGATGCCCGGTGCTTCTAAAAAGGTCAAAATGCCGAAGACCAGGAGCATGATGAACGTTGCGATGGAATAAATGCGGAACGGTTTACCGAATGCCCCTGCTGCGAAACCCAGGGCAAGCAGATAGAGGATTTCAGTCACAACGCCCAATGCGATGTGCAGCGAATCGGAGAAAGTGGCTCCACCTGCTGCCAGCGTTTCACGAAGATGCATCGGGGCAAACGGCCAAATGATTCCAAGGGCGCCGTAGATAATCATCAGGCCGCCGGCGATTCGCAGGGGACGGTTTCGACCGGCCGACTTCCATACACCCCATGCGAAAGCAGTCACAAGCAATGTATAAGGGACGCACAGCCATATCCAAAGCAGCCTCGTCGGAGCGCCGATGGCGGAGAGTTCGCTCACCGTTTGAGTGGCGCAACGATAACCCGCCCACTGCATCGGCACGAAAATGTTGATGCCAACATATAGCAGCGAAGAGAACATACCGCAGTAGAGCAGGAGTTTTTTAAACGGGACCTTTCCTGAAAGCCGGGTCGGAGCTGCATTGGCCGGAGTCATTGTATTTTTATTGATTAAGAATGGTCTGGCTGATCTGCTTCGTGTTTTTCAGCCCCCTCTTCTTATTTTCATCGGTTTTGATTTGTAGTGCCAGAAAGCGTTCCACATCATAAAATGCCGTATGTGCTGCCGGAGATAAATTGGGAACTACGAGATCAAAAGCATGGTCCGTCTGTGGTAAGAAATGCGCCACGGTCGGAACTTTTTCCTCCGCCAGGCGTGTATGCAGAAAGTGGGTGGATGTTACCGGAGCCATAATGTCGTGCTCCCCATGTATCAGCAGGGTGGGTGGACAGCCGGGATGCACGTGGTTAACAGGGGAGAAGAGCGCATAGGCCGCAGGGCACTCATCCGGATGCCCGCCCAGAAGAGGAGCCAGGGCCCCCGCATTTTCAAAGCCC
The DNA here is from genome assembly GCA_002413325.1 of Chitinophagaceae bacterium UBA5175. GTDB lineage: Bacteria > Bacteroidota > Bacteroidia > Chitinophagales > Chitinophagaceae > Puia. Next base: position 1,568 of record DHWT01000231.1, read on the forward strand.
TTGTCCATTCCCAGGCGATGAAAATCTTTGCCCATTCTTTTTTTTATCCATTCAGGCATTTTAACCGGGGCCGCTTTTTTTGGCCGGTCGGGCGTTGAGCGGGTAGTCAGGTGCTGGTTGGTATGGTAGTAAATGGCCTTTAAATCGTTTGTGCCATACAGGGAAATCACCGCGCATGTGCTGATGTCCTTTCCTTCAAGTTCCTTTGGTGTAAACAGCGGGTCGTCGGCGGTGTATGCTGTTAACAGGGCCAGGTGTCCGCCTGCAGAACCGCCACCCACAACAACCTGATGGGGATTTATTCCATAGGCAGCTGCATTTTCTTTCATCCACACGATGGCCCGTTTGACGTCGTTTACCATGCCCATGATATCTGTTTCAGGAGAGAGCCGGTAAGCTACATCCATAATCAAATGTCCCTGGGCAGCCAGTTGTCTGAAAAGCGGACGCGTACCGCAATCTTTGTCGAGCATATAAAATGCGCTGCCATGCAGATAAATAAAAGCCAAACGGGAGGGGGGAACATTTTCGGGCGGCTGCCAGATATCGCACAGGAGTTGCCGGTCGGTGCCGGGAATGGTTGCAAAGACAACATGCTGTTCCATGCGTGGATCCGGGACGGCAGGTAATTTGAAGACGGTGCGTCTTGTGAGAAAATATTTTTTTTGTGCGGCTTTTATGCGCGCTTCCCAGCATAAACCAAAGGCATTTTCAAAGCTGCCTGAAGCGCCCGGTGGCCGGGTAACCCGGATTATGTATATCATAAAAGTCAACACGTCATACATGCCTATCAGGCTGATGATAACCGAGCCCGTTGCGAATCCTACGACGGTGCATAACATACCCAACAAAGTAAGCCCTGGCGACCATGCCGAAACAAACAGTTTTAAGATCCACAGAACGGGTGCAGGCCAGCGTAACCGGACGAAAAGCAACAAACTCATCAGTGCGGCCAGTGAGCCAGAAACAGCAGCAGCGATTTGCACGATTAATTTGATCATATCCATGATCATAAAATTAGCGGGTTTGGTATTTCTATCTGCTGATGATCGTTGCTGATCCGGTTGACCCCTGTCATTCTAATCCCGCAGCGCCAAAATCCCGGTCGGGTTTTACAACAAATGACAGACATTAGTGTAATATTTGTAGCATAGAGCAGCTACATGAGTTCCGCCCTGAACTCCTGCAGGCTTCAAGATCCGGACCTGACCTTTCCGCAGAAGCTGAAGGGTTCATAAGACTTTCGTAATGTCTCCCGGAAAATTTTTCTTATGAAAAGAATCGGCGATTTGGTATATCATCTTTTACTTTGGCCTGCTTTACTTTTTATGGTGCTTGCCTCCTTTATTCCGAAGCCAAAAGAAATGGTGCGACCGGGATACAAAAGCATTGCGCCGGTTAAATATATCTACCTGACTTTTGATGACGGTCCCTTAAATGGCAGTGAAAATATTGACAGTGTTATACTGGCCGAACGGTTAAAGATCAGCGTGTTCCTGATAGGGGAACAGGCAATGAAGAGTAAGCAGTTGGGCAGTTATTACAGACTATATGAACAAAACCCGTTTGTGGAAGTGTATAATCACAGCTATACGCACGCAAATGATAAATATGAACTTTTTTATAGTAATCCGCCGAATGTGCTGGCGGATATTCAGAAGAATGAACGTTTACTCAACCTGCGCTATAAGATTGTCCGTCTGCCCGGCAGGGATATCTGGCGAATTAACGGCAGGAAAAAAGATGACGGGAAAATGGGATCAGCAGCTGCAGATTTGCTGGCTGAAAACGGGTATAAACTATACGGTTGGGATATCGAGTGGCAGCACCATTCCCCGGGCGGAACGCCTGTGCAGTCCGTGGATGAAATGCAAAAAGAAATAGAGCGTCGTCTTGAAAAGGGTAATACCTTTACCCCGAACCACATTGTCGTTTTGGTACATGACGAGATGTTTCAGAAAAAATGGGAAGAAAGCGAATTGAGACAGCTGATCAACAGGCTGCGTACCCATGAAAATTATATATTTGAACACATTCGCTTTTATCCCGGTGAATAATTTAAAACCGGCCGTTATTTTTTTATTTTTTTAAATACGATGAGTTCCGCCTGCTTTTTTAAGATATAAGCATAAAAATCCCTGAGGTTGTTATAGTCTTCCGGATCGAATGTTGCTTTTTTGATATTCAGCACATTTTTAAACTGAATGGAATTTTCATTTTTCTGTATTAAATATTCAAAAATCCCGTCATTTTCATTAAGTTTAATACGGACCGATTTGGGCAGTTCTTCCACTTCATAGCCTGCCGGGATTTCCATGTTAAGAATATAGCTATTGTCAAAAACATAGGGAAGTTCCACCGGGTAATTTCTTTCAGCGCTTTTGAATGGATTATTTTCCAGTCCGGCATTCATTATGGGACTGAAATAATAATGATCCTCGCCGGATGGGTATATATGCATTTTATAATTCAGGCTTACCGGATGATCCAGGTCATTTTCATCTGATATCGTGAAACTGTCAATCGGTTCCTTAAACGATTTCTTTTTTTGGTACGATTTGAAATAGGCGTCCTGGCTATTGTTGTTGTCCCGGATATAATGCCGGATATCGGAGGATTCATAATAACCCGGATGCTCTGTCCAGTCCGCATTCAGGAATTTCCCTGACGGGTCATTTTCTATGGCCACATAAATACTGGAGGATTCCCGGATCGAGTCAGGACTGAAATAAACCGCGGATGGGTTTTTATCAATTACCCTTGCCTGACCGTTATAACAGTCAACCGGTAGTTTGCCAAATCCCATCATCGGGTCTGAGGCATCGAGGAAATATACCTTGCCGTTTATTTCCAGCCGGCAAACGGTATAATTGAAATTTTCCATTACCGGATAGCTGATATTGGTGAGTCCGTTATCCCGGGTTGCAAGGATAACGCCTTCCGCGTTCAGGTGCTGGGTCCTTAACAGGGCGATCAGCAGGAGGTTCATTTCGGCTACATTTCCCTGACCTGATTTGTACATGTCTGACAGGGTGGAATTTTCGGGAATGCCCCAGCCTTTGGAGGTAACTTTCAAATGATCCCTGACGAAGGCAAATAATTTACGGGCTTTTTCCAGGTCGGGATCACCCGGCTGGACAATCGTTTTCGCCAGTTTGTTTATCCAGGGGTTTGGATCCTCAATCACCAGCCCAAAGTCCGGACCTGCCAACAGCCGGTTGCTGACCCATTGCCAGTCGTTGATCAGCCGTTCGGAATGTCCCGGTTGGAGCGGCCGGACGGCCAGTTGGAACTTAATACAGCCGATATAGTTATTAATGGTGGACGTGAAGGGTTCCGGTTTCATCGCCGGAATATTTTCGAAGGTCCAGTTGACTGTATATACCGTGATATTTTCATATTCATAATACCAGGAATAAATGTTTTTGACCAGCGAATCTTTTTTTATGGCCGTCAGGTAACTTCTGTTTTGCAGGTTAATGATAAAATTCCAGTTGTTGGGTATTCTAACTGAATAAGAGCTGCGGAGCACCGGAATTGCCTGCTGGAAAAACCAGTTGTTCAATACAGGGGAACCGTTCGAAATCGAATATTCGATCTCTAAAATGGATCCGGCTTTCGCGTTGGGGTATGCGAATCTTACATTGCGTATTTCTTTTTTCGGATCCTCAATGTACAGATCATTTTCAGGTAATTCTGTTTTCTCGATTTGCCCGTTTACCAGGTTATAGGTAGATATATGAAGTGATTTTAATTTTTTACCCTCATTTTCTGCATTATAAGTCAGTGTACCCTTTGCCTGGTCCAGTGCGTTTTTATTTAGTATCAGGAGTCTTTTGAAATAGTGAAACCTGGTGAAAAACCCGGTCTGTGGTGTAGCGTCCAGAATGGTTTCACCTTTTTCTTCTAATACGACGGCTTCGGTTTCAGGCGTGATTAATGTGGAGACCGGAGAAAAGTCGGCTTTCTTTACCGGGTCGACGGTAAAGGGAATGATTTGCGCTTTGATCTGTTTAGAAAGAAAGCCTGTCAGCAGGCAGACAAGCAGGAGGTATAGATTTTTGATAAAAAGTGTTTGTCTAAAGGATTAGAGAATACTCTAATATAGAAATAAGTTCCATGTTTTTCTATAAAAGGGAAAGGGAATTATCTTATGGGACTAAGTGTTAACCCTTAGTTCTCAATATATCACCGGCTGGTTACGCCGACATTGTTCCGGTTGACAAACCGCCTTTCAGTACAACATTCTGAAAAAAGTCATTTCCTGCCGGATGGTTTAACAGCTTTTTTATGGACCCTGCAGTCCTCAGTTAATTTTTTCCTGTGCATAATACCCCAGTTCTTAAGAGAATCGAT
>DHWT01000169.1:0-6639 GCA_002413325.1 Chitinophagaceae bacterium UBA5175
GAGAATATAAAAAAAAGATTACAGATCTTCTATCCCGGCAGGCATAGGCTGGAAGTTTATGCAGGCGCAGGTGACTTCAGCCTGAAGTTGCAAATTAAATTAACTCCCTATACGCCTTATCGGAACAATCAGAGTGATAAAAGTCTGGTATATGAGCATTCATGAGTTCATATTTTCCTCTCAGCCAAAGCACCGGATAGCAAGACATATCCTGCTATGGACCTTATGTTATGCCTACCTTGTGATATGCTATCCACCTTATGGAACCGACACACCTGACGGCTTGGAGACGGGTGGTCCGGTTATGTTTTTTGAAAAGGCCGGTATAAGGGGACTGTTTCACCTGATATGCCAGATGTTTTTCTGCTTCCCGGTGTTATATTTTCTGATGCCTGTTTTTTTTTGGAAGAAGAAATACGTACAATTTGGTCTGGGTCTCCTGATTTCATGGACATGCGTATCTTTTTTCAGGTACCTCGCATTTAATTTCGCGATGGATCCGATCCTGAACACCCTCGGGTTACCTTTAAACACAACACGCTTAACCTTAAACGCCAGTTTTGCCCAAACCATCAGCGGACCGGCATTTGTCAGTTTTATTTTTATTTCGATGAAGATTTTTAAGGACTACCTGCAAAAGCAACAGGAAAATATTATTCTTTACCAGGAAAATTTTAATGCGCAACTGCAATTTCTGAAAGCACAGGTACACCCGCATTTTTTGTTCAACACTTTAAACAATATTTACTTTTTCATACTTTCAGAACCGGTGAAGGCAAAATTTCTTATACGAAAACTGGAAAAAATGCTTCATTATATGGTTAACGAATGTGACCAGGCTGTTGTGCCCCTGACTGAGGAAATAAATATGATATATGATTATATTGAACTGGAAAAAGTACGTTATGCTGATCTTGATATTGAACTGGAAATAACCGGAGATTGTGCAGATAAGAAGATTGCTCCATTATTAATGATTCCATTTATCGAAAATAGTTTCAAGCATGGAACCAGTAAAGTGTTGAGGGATCCCTGGATAAGATTATTTATACAGGTGGATGAAGCAGTGCTTCATTTTACTTTAGCCAATAATAAGCCGGGCGAAGCGATTCTTAAAGAAAATGGCATTGGGCTGATCAACGTAAGGAAGAGACTTGGGCTTCTTTATGCCGAAAATCATTATCTCTTAGTTAAACCCACGGAAAACACCTTTACTGTAAATATGCAAATACCCCTGGAGCAGAAATACGCGGGATAAAAAGCGATTATTCATTTTGTCATTTTAAAACCTGACCAATGAACCCGGATAAATTAATAAACTGTATAGCGGTGGATGATGAGCCGCCGGCTCTGCAATTGATTGAGAAATATATCCATTCTGTTCCTGTATTCAATCTCGTCGGTACCTGTGCCAATGCTGTAGATGCGCTGACCCTGCTACAGAATAATACTGTTGATCTTTTATTCCTGGATATCCAGATGCCGCATATATTGGGTACGGAGTTTATGAGAACCCTTTCGAATCCTCCCAAAGTAATATTCACAACGGCCTTCAGGAAATTTGCCGTAGAAGGATTTGATCTGGATGCGGTGGATTATTTATTGAAACCCATTTCTTTTGAGAGATTTCTAAAAGCGGTCAACAAAGTGATGAAGCTGCATTTGACGCCCGTTAAAAAAAATGTAACGGCGGAGTCAACAGAGCCGGAAAATGAGGATAAATTCCTCTTCCTGCGTTCAGATAGAAAAAGTATAAAGATTCATCTCGACGATTTGTTATTTGTTGAGAGCCTGAAAAATTATATTAAGGTGGTGACGAAGGAAAAGACTTTAGTTACCAAATATTCTATTTCCGCCCTGGAAGAAAGTCTTCCACCAGCCTTTATCCGCATTCACCGTTCTTTTATCATCGCAAAGGATAAAATAGAGGCGTTTTCTCACGATTTTGTTCATATAGGAAAATATGAATTGCCCGTTAGCAGGAGTTACCGGCATGAGGTGGAAAAAATTTTGAAAAGCAAACATTAGCCCGTGAACACCCGTTCTTTTGAAATTAAGGTTTACCGTGTGTAAAATAATTTTTTGGCAGTTCTGGTATAAAGGGAAGATGGATATGGGCAAAGTGCACCTACGTGATATACATCCCTGTAATCAGTAAATAGCAATTCAGAGTTTTTCGCAAATGGGAATACGGAGTTTTTCGCAACAGGCCTGCAGAACTTCCGGGCAACCTGGCTGCCATCATCGCGGTGCCAGTCGCCGGATTTCCACCAAAGTTCACATGATGGCAATAGGCATTTGAATGGCGCTGCCGGTAATGACCGGAGCATTTCAGTATTAGCTTTTCCGGGATTATAGTGATAAGTTTTCTGGTTCCGGCAATTTTTGATCCCGGCTCTTTTATTCAATATAATTCCGGATCACTTTAGCCGGCACGCCGGCAACGATCGTATTTGGAGGAACATCTTTCGTAACGACGGCTCCGGCCGCTACGATGGCTTTTTCGCCGATCGTGATGCCGGGCATAACGGTCACGTTTGCGCCCAGCCAGGCATATTTTTTTATGATGATGGGTTTTGAAAGGGTACTCCTGCGATTTTCTATTTCCAAAGGATGCCCTGTTGTAATCAGGTTTACTTTCGGACCGATCAGTACATCATCTTCGATGGTAATACCACCTCTGTCCATAAACGTGCAGGCATGGTTAATGAAAACGTTTTTACCGATCTCAATATTCAGTCCGAAATCGGTGTAAAAAGGAGGTATCATGGCAAAGCTGTCATCGAGTTTCTTTCCGATCAGATCGCTGAATACTTCTCTTATCTTATCGAAATCGTCTGTTACCAGGTTATTGAGCGCCGCCGTTTTTTTGGTCGCCCTGCGTATGACCTCAAATATTTTGGGGTAGTCCGGGTCTGTGATGCTGACCATCTCCCCGCTTTTGTCTCTTTCAAAAATGTCCCGCATGTTGTGATTATTTTCAGGCTTACATCAACCGGCTTTACGTCATGAATACAAGTTTACGGAATTTTTAGTTCGTCGCCCCGCCTTATTGGCCGGACAAGGCTGGCTGCAGGCAGTTTCAAATTCATAAGTAGTCAACCTTTAGGGAAGCCAGATAATTATCAGGGCATAACAGACGGTCTTTGGGCGAGTATAAACCGGATCCTTCCGCTTTTGTACAAGGTATCTGAATCCGGAACGAATCTGTTACCCTCATATCGCCGGTAATTCAGCACAACGGCCTGTCCGGCCGAATCGGTTTTCAATTGTTCTGCAGATAGAAAATCGCCGGGAATTTGGGCGCCGAACCAATGGGTATCGGGCTGTTGCTTCCAGGTAACCAGGGTAAATATTTCACCGCCCACTACTTCTTTATTCAGTCCGGCGGCTTCCCGCAGGGCCAACGGATTGCCGTATAAGACGGACGTTGTGCCGGCCTTCCGGTTAATGAATGTGGTGAGTACTTTCAAGCCGGACACAGTCAGTTGAATGGAGTCGGGAAGCGATGCCCTGGTATTGATATTACCGGGCAGCCGGGTGTTGTTGTTACAGGAATATATCAGTAAACAAAAGACAACACAAGCTTTATGGGTCCTGTTTTTCATTGCATTATTGTTCTATCGGGAAGGTAAATACATTATCCAGGTCTTTTACAGGCCGGTGGCAGTTGATGCACTTTGTGGCAAACATAGCATCCTTGTCATCGGGCACCAGGTCGGGGGTTTTGAACCTGGCCCAGCCCCAGCCTTCGGTGGATGCATATTTTTTTTCGTCTTTCACCATGTATTCGATCTGGTTGAATTTTCCTGTATGAATATTCCCCTCATGATCGGCCAGCTGGTCCCATTGCACTTTTGCCAACACGGTACCGTCTGGCCAGTGGCGGGTGTTTTTTTCTTTTATTGCCCGGATGGCTACCGCATTGCCAAATATTACCCGCATGGTTCCGTTACTAAAGGCATCGGTGGTACTGATGGCCTGCCAGTTTTTATAATCCGGATCATAAGCCACTCCATTGGATGCCACCGGTATGAATTGGATGCCGTTGCCTTTTTGCCATTGATTAAATTGTGCTGACTCTTCCGTTGCCTTCGAACTGTCGTATGTCTCTGTATAGGCCATGCCCGAAACATAATTTTTCAGAACGGCCAGGTCACTTTCCGACAGCTTTGCGGAGGGATGCATCATGGTGTATTCTTTCAGGGGCATAACACCGGACAGGGCATGATTAACTATTTCCCAGAATTTATCTTTTTGTTGTGCCGCGGGCAGGTTATTCCATGCTGAGAAGTTGAAAGCATTCCGGCCGTCACGGATGTCTTTTGCCACCATCCAGGATACGGGTGAAATTCTGTCAAACCAAACTAATTTTGTTTCATTGGAATGACAGTCGAAGCAGGCTCTTTTCAAAATGGTTTTTACTTCCGCCGGTGCTGTAATATCACCGGTTACCCGGGGATTTTCGAAACGCGGTTGTATGAACTGGACAATTACAACAACTAAAACCAGAAATGAAATGACCCGGTATATCTTTTTTTTGATGATGACTTTCATTTGTCTTTAGAATTTGTTCACTTTATTTTCTTACTGAAATTCCGGCCGCCGTACCGGTGTCAAATATCCGGCAGTAATTGCCGCCACCTATTTTTACAATGTCATCTTCCGTAAAGCGGGCATCCAGTAGGGCCTTCACTACGGTGTAAAAGAAACCCTCACTAACATGCTCCCAGGATTGATTTGTCCTTGTCCCGAACTGATCGTTGGAAGCGGGTGCGATTTTAGTGTCTGTTCCAATACAGACATGATCTATTCCGGTCACATCTGCCATGGCACGAATATTTTCTGCATATTCCTGTGGTGAATCCGCCAGGTGTGTCCAGACACCAATAACACCGCCGGCATCTGCGACTATTTTAGCCTGTTCCTTACTGATAAGCCTGGGCATCATCATCTTCGCCATTTTTTCATTCCCGCCTGGTCTTGTGTTAAGACCCGTATGAGATATAATAATTGGCTTACCGGATACTTTAATTCCATCATTGATCGCCTGATCGCTGCAATGTGCGAGGTCAACGAGGATGCCAAGCCGGTTACATTCTTTAATTACATTCATTCCGGATTCGGTGAGACCGTTATACCGGGCTGGTTCGGTGTAAATGTCGCCCAGGGGAACGAGTGATGGATTGTCGTGAAGCAATCCTAAGTGCCTTAGTCCCCGGTTGTAGGCCATTTCAAGTCGCTCTAATTTATCCTCGATAAAATGGCCGCCTTCGACAGCCTGAATAACAACAGGCTGGTGTTTTTTGTGTGCCGCTTTTAAATCTGAACCATTTAATGCCCGGCTGATGCCGTTATTCTTTAACAATACATCCATTTCGTCTAAACAAATACTGAATCTGTCATAGGCTTCGCCTTTTTCATTTAGTTTTGGGCGGTCCACGCAAAATGTCATACAGATAGCAGACAAACCGGATTTATTCAATGCTCCTTTTAAATTATAATTTTGGCTTTTGAAGTCCTCTTTAATAAAGGGAACATCCATGTGATTGTGCGTATCAATTCCAATGGTTTTCGCGACAATTTTAGCAATTACCGGATCGGTATCCTGGCTGGCAGCAAGGGGGAAAGCCGGGTTTAGAAAAGCGGCCCCGCCTGCGCCGGAGAGGGTGGTGATGAATTTTCGTCTGGACCAGTTGTTCTGCGTGTTATTCATATGACGTCGTTATCAAGCGTCGCAAAATAAAATTCAGCATTTTAAACGGAAGCTTTATGTAACCCTACGGCCATTTTATAGGCCATTGCGGCGTCGGGAAGCGGTGTTAATGTATCTGATAATAGATGGTAAGTCCCTTTTTCAGATAGTTCGTCAGCAATTTTTTTAATTAAAGCTAAAGTAGCTTTCATCAGACTGGAACCTAAGCTGATACGGGCGACACCTAAATCCTGCAGTTCACGGACAGAGGGAGGTAAACCTGCCCCAATTCCGGGATTTACAAGAATATTAATTGGGGCGTTAATTTCCTTAACCAGGGTGGAAATCATTTCTTTTCCCCATACAGGCTGAATAAATATACAGTCAGCACCTGCTTCCCGGTATTTATTGCCGCGCTTTATGGATTCTGCCAGTTTTTCCTTTGGCGAACCGGTGGAAGTATAAAATGAATCCGTCCTTGCATTGATTACCAAATGAAAGCCCAGTGAATCTGATAATGCCCGGATGGCGGATATTCTTTCACAAAATTCGATCTCGTCAATTAATACCGGATTTAAATCAATACTGTCTTCAATGTTTATTCCAACAATTCCCGTTGCTATTATCTTTTTAACGGAATCAATTATTTCATTTACATTATTTCCATAGCCGGCTTCTATATCCACCGTTACCGGGACCTGCACTGCATGTACGATCCGCTTTATCGCTTCAAGCATTTCTGACAGTTGAATTACCTGGCAGTCAGGATAGCCTAAAGAGGCGGCGATTCCCATACTTGTTGTGGCGATTGCCTTAAAGCCACAGGCTTCTACCAGTTTAGAACTTCCGGTATCCCATGAGTTTAGCAGCACCAGCATCTCTTTTTCCTGATGATATTTCAGGAACCTGTCAGCTTTTTCTTTTTGAATACCCGGAACCATCAT
>DHWT01000169.1:6899-7027 GCA_002413325.1 Chitinophagaceae bacterium UBA5175
TTATTTTTGCGTTATATAAATATATCTAAGTTCTTTGAATTGCGAATGGCGGACCGGCCTGCGCTATTTGTGGGCCGTCACCAGCCGGATGGCTTTGGCAGGGGATGTCTCCAGATGGGGAAATTATC
>DHWT01000081.1 GCA_002413325.1 Chitinophagaceae bacterium UBA5175
CCTAAACCGAGTTTCCCGTAAGAAAATCACATTTTTAATCATAAAAAGAACAAACCATGAGCACAACGAATTATCCATCTGCGACTCCTCAAAGTCAGCCTCCGAAGAAAGATTTTAAAAATCTGGTGATCGGATTACTGGCTGCAGGTTTCCTCGGAACCTGGGGTTATTTGTTATGGAATAATAACAAACAGGAACAGGTACAGCAAAGCCAGCAGACACAGATTGCCAAGGTAACAGACGAAAAAGGTGCATTACAGAAGAATTTTGATGACGCCCTGGTTCGCCTGGATTCATTAACCGGCACCAACAACCGTTTACAGAGCCAGCTTACCGGTGCAAATGCTGATATTGCTAAAAAGAAAGCAGAAATCAGAAGCATCCTGGGAAAGAAGAATGCTACGGCTGCAGAATTAAACAAAGCAAAATCGCTGATCGCCGACCTGAATAACAAGATTTCTGACCTTCAGAAACAGGTAGCTGATCTGACGGCTTCCAATCAACAGCTGACAGCCGACAAAACACAGCTGACCGCTGATAAGGAAAAACTGACTTCTGATCTGTCTACTACAACTACACAGAAAGAAGATCTCGAAAAGAAAGTGGATATCGCATCTACCCTCAATGCTTCCAACATCACGGTGACTCCGGTTAAAGACCGCAAGAATGGTAAGGAAAAAGTGACTACCACTGCAAAGAAAGTGGATAAGCTGATCATTGCCTTCGATGTAAACAACCGCATTGCCCAGACAGGTCAGACTGATGTATATGTTTGTATCACAGGCCCGGATGGCAAGCCGATTTCAGTACCATCACTGGGTTCCGGTACTTTTGCCAGCCGTGACGAAGGAGATAAAATCTTCACAGCCAAAGTTCCGGTTGATATCGAAGCAGGTAAGACTAAATCTGTTCAGTTTGCCTGGAAACAATCCGGTGAATTCAAAGTGGGTTCTTACAAGATCGAAATCTATCACAATGGTTTCAAAATCGGTGAGGATACAAAAGAGCTGAAAAAAGGTGGTATATTCGGATAGTGGTTAAGGTTTATATATATAGAAACCGGGAGTTCTCCTAAGAACTCCCGGTTTTTTTTGCTATAAAGGGACGGGGTTCCCGGTTTAAACACCTGGTGTCGTCTTAATAACGGTTGCAGCATCCTGCTAAAAATGCCTGTGTTCACCCTTTTCAGGGGTTCTGCACCCGATCATATATAAGAAATCCGGATTTTTTGCGTTTAAGCACCAGTCCTTCCCTACCCTTCGAAATCCAATACTTAAAAAACCGGAGATGCGCGCGTATATAATCTTTTTTTTGATTATCACCTGTGGGACCATTTATGCCCAGAAACCCTGTTACCAGCATTCAAGGCTTTACCTGTTCGACAAACACAATGAACCCCGTTTATTTACAGATACCCTGGGCCGACGTCCGCAGTTTCCCTTCCTTCAGCGAAAGAACGGTATTACCAGTCCGGAAGCGTTTCTCAAATCAATCCGGGACCCGAATCAGAGGGCGAAATATAACCGCACATTCCCCGCATTCGATTTATTACTCCGTAATTCAGGTTTCGTAAACGGCTACAAGGATCTGAATGCAGGTAATATCAGAAAAGTCTATATCACACCGGGTACCATCGGCAACCTGGGCTTTTATGACCGGGAGAAAAATATCATCAATTACCTGTATGTGAAACTGAACCCGGCCGGAGAATCACCGGATGGTATTGAAGCCTGGAAACTCACCAACAAAGAAGGATGTTTTTTATATATCCTGTTTACCTGCGGGAATGCTTTTTATCCCAACGGGAATGTGGCTGTAGTCCCCGTTCCCATAGGCGGTACAGGCAGCGGGAACTGCTGCCGGACGATTACTGTGAAGACTTCGGTCACTGATGCGGCTCCGCAACAAACCGATTCGGTTAAAAGACCTGCCCTGCTGCGAATAAATTATTACCGGGCCTACCTCACGCCTTCTCAAAGAAAAAACCGGATCTACGATACTGCTGTTATACTGATTCGCCATAAAGACACGCTGATCCAATTCAAAGATCGTCTGGTGGTTCCCGCCAGACCGGATTCCGGCAGCCGGATTAAAGTTTACAATGTATGCAGGGACAGCCTGATCCAAATGCGCATTCCCCTCACCGGCGACAGTGCCCTGCAGACCGACATCGTGCATCCTGTAAAATATGTAATGGCAGATACAGTTTTCGAAAAGGAGGAAACCGTGGAAGAAACAGACTGCGAAAATACCTGGGAGGTATCTGTTGAAACCGGGAAATCCTGGAACAGTATTCCCCGTCTGAATGATCCGGTTCAGCATACCCAGACGAACGGATCGCAGATAACCGGTACCCTGGAAATCTCGCGTATTCTTGCCCCCTGGTTCCAACTGGGTGTATCCGCATCTTATATCGTCCTCTCCTACCAGGATGATATCAATTACCCGGGATATGTGGCGGGAACTTATAATACCATTTACCTTGGAAAGCCCATTATACCCATCCAGCTGTTTGGAAAATTCAATTTCGGCAAACCGGTCGGATTTCAATCGAGCATGTCCCTGTCCTTCGGATATTCCATACCCACAAATGGAAAAATAGAAGATAACGGAACTGTATTAACGACCGCCCCTAACCTGAAAGGAGATTTTACAGCCGGGTTAAAATTCGGGATTGCGTATTATTTCTCCTGCCATGTCGGACTGGGTGCCAGTTTCGCCGGCCAGTACTTTAACAATAAAAGCGACCTGATCGCATATAGCCTTTATGCACTGCCTGTGCAGTTGGGGATGCATTTCAGGTTTTAATTCCCGCTGATTTTTCGTTGTCGGTTGACGGTTGACGGTTGACGGTTGGTCGGAAGACTATTCCGTTCTCAGGCTTTTTATGGGATTGGCTAAAGCAGCTTTTAAAGCCTGAAATCCGACGGTCAGCAGTGCAATAAAAACAGCCAGTATACCAGCCGCGGCAAATATCCACCAGGACAGACCAGTCCGGTAGGCAAAGCCCTGTAGCCAGCTGTGCATCGCCAGGGCGGTTACCGGGACGGCAATTAAAAAAGCAACCGCCACCAGCCCCAGGAAATTCTTTGATAATGTAAACACCAGGCTATTGACAGAAGCGCCCAACACTTTACGTACGCCAATCTCCTTCGTCCTTTCCAGGACGTTATAGGCCGACAGTCCAAGCAATCCAAAACAGGCTATACAGATGGCAAGCAGGGCAAAAAGCCCGAACACTTCTCCAAAGCGCCTGTTCTCGGCATATTGACGATTAAAGTATTCATCCAGAAAAAAATATTCAAACGGATCGGCCGGGAAAAACCGGTCCCAGATCTTTTTGACTGCAGCGACCGCCGCGCTGACCTGCCTCCCTTCCATTTTAACGGAATAATCGCTGCGCGTGTTCCGGTTGGGAAAGAGTACGAGCGGCTGAATGGATTTCTGCAGGCCTTCATTATGATAATCGGAAATAACTCCGGTTACCTCCAGGGAATCCATATTACCCTGGCCTCCGGAAATGATTTCACCGACGGCAGCCTGCGGTGAAGAAATACCCAGTGCCCGGACCGCAGACTCATTCAGTATGATTTTCTTACCATCGGCTTTGTCAGCTTTTGAAAAGGAA
>DHWT01000276.1 GCA_002413325.1 Chitinophagaceae bacterium UBA5175
TTCAGTAAAGGCCTGGCCCAGGACCAGAGATTCTTCAGCGGGGCAACCGCTCTTGAAACGGCGATGTCGAATTTTCTTCCTTTGATTTCTTCGGCCCGGATCTGCTGCGTGCCGATATTCGTAAGTGAAAGGGCATCGGCCACCGCGTTTACCACCTTCAGTTTTTTTGCGATACTGTCCACCAGGTGAAACCGGGATTCGGGGAAAAATATGGCCAGCGGAATACCGGGAAACCCGCCGCCCGTGCCAATATCAATTACCTGGGATCCCGGGGGGAACTGGTATACCGCCGCAATGCTGAGGGAATGCAATACGTGTTTCTCATACAAACTGCCAATATCTTTTCGGGAAATTACATTGATTTGAGCGTTCCATTCCCTGTAAACAACTTCCAGCGCCTCCAGCTGGCGAATTTGTTCCGGGGTAAAATCAGAAAAATAACGGGTGATTATCTCCACTCCGCGCGCGGCTTCTTCCATAATGAAGGTGCAAAGATGATATAATATCCGATCATCCAGATGTCCAGCAGCCACCAGAATGGGAACAGGTCCGACTCGTCCAGTTTTTTCATACAGCGGAAATAAACAAGTCCCTGAAACAGAAACCGGAGCAGGAAGACCCCCAGGGTCAGGAACCATCCGCCTGCCGGCGGATACAGGAGACTGATAATAAAAGCCGGATAAAATAAAATATGGCTGAACGCATACAGGGAAAGCAGGAATTTATGCCTGGATTTATAATATTTCCCCGTCGTATAATGACGGGTTTTCTGCCGCACCCATTCACCGAAGGTTTTTTTGGGTTCGGAGAACGTGAAGGATTCCGGATCAATTACGATCCGGGTATTGGACGAATTGGCCACTTTATTGATGAACAGATCGTCGTCGCCGCCCGGAACATGGTTGATGGATGAAAATCCTTTATTCTTCAGGAATAATTCTTTTTTATAGGAAAGATTTCTGCCTACGCCCATATAGGGCTGGCCTGCCAGCGCATATGATAAATATTGCAGGGCCGAGTGAAAGGTCTCAAAACGGATCAGTTTGTTGAGCAGACCGGGTTTTTTCTTGTAGGGACTGTACCCCAGGACGATCTGTGTACCATCCAGGTATCCATCCTGCATTTTTTCGACCCAGAATTCACTGGCGGGAATACAATCACTGTCCGTGAGCACCAGCACTTCATGACGGGCTTCGCGGATACCCATGCTCAGCGGGTATTTTTTACCCGGGATGCCCTTGGCTTCGTATTCAAGATTCACAATATGCAGCCCTTTAAAGGTCTTTTTAAACTCCTCCAGCAGGTATCGCGTATCGTCCTGGCTGTTGTGATTGACCACGATCACTTCATGGGTGCTGGGATAGGTTTGGGCCAGTGCGCCCGGTAGGTTTGCTGCCAGGTTGGCCGCTTCATCCCGGGCACATATAATAACACTCACGGGATGCTGCTGCGATTTATTTTTGGAAGGCTTCCGGAAAAATGCCAGCCGTTGGAAAAACCAGGTATAGTAAAAAAGCTGGACAAGACAGATTATACAGAACAGGGTAAACCAAATCTCACGCCACGTTAGAAAAGGGGACAGTTTAAACATCGAACTACAGTTAGTTAGGGATAGTAAAAATACGGGATTTAAGCTGAACGTCTAACGCCTGACGCCTAACGCCTAACGCTTTTTTAATGAACGGGGGTAATGGCTGAGTTATGAGTTTTGAATTATGAATTATGAGTTATGAATTCTGAGTTATGGGCGTTAAGCGTTAAGCGTTAGGCGTTAAGCGTTGGGCGTTAGGCGTTCAGCGTTCAGACTTGGTCCTTACGCATTAAGCATTAAATTGCGCCCTTCACATGGCCCAGTTAATCTTCGAACTCACCGGAAAAGACAGATCTTCCCAGGCACGCGCCGGACTGATTCGTACCGATCATGGTGAGATCCTGACACCTGTTTTCATGCCCGTAGGTACAGCCGGCAGCGTAAAAGCGGTTACCGGTGATCAGTTGCTGCAGGAGGTCCGCGCGCAGATCATACTGGGCAATACCTATCACCTGTACCTGCGTCCGGGAACGGATGTGCTGGAAGCAGCAGGCGGACTGCACCGCTTCATGAACTGGAACCGGCCCATTCTGACAGACAGCGGCGGTTACCAGGTTTTTTCTCTCTCTGGTACCCGGAAGATTTCGGAAGAAGGGGTTATGTTTAAGTCGCATATAGACGGTTCACCCCATATGTTCAGTCCGGAGAACGTGATGGATATCCAGCGCAGTATCGGCGGGGATATTATTATGGCTTTTGATGAATGCCCTGCTTTCGGTACCGGATATGAATATGCGGAGAAGTCCATGCACCTGACCCACCGATGGCTGGACCGCTGCTTTCAAAGGTTTCATGAAACACCCGGCAGATATGGATTTACGCAGCATTTGTTTCCCATCGTCCAGGGAGGCATATTCGAAAACCTGCGTCGCGAATCCTGTGCGTATATTTCTTCAAAAAACGCATCGGGCAATGCGATCGGAGGGCTGAGTGTGGGTGAACCCGATGAGGAATTGTATGCGATGACGGCCTTATGCTGTGAAAATCTTCCGCCAGAAAAACCCAGGTACCTGATGGGCGTAGGCACTCCCTGGAACCTGTTGGAATGTATCAGCCTGGGCATCGATATGTTCGATTGCGTAATGCCCACGCGTAATGGCAGGAATGGGATGTTGTTTACTTCCAGGGGTGTCATCAATATTGATAATAAAAAATGGGAATATGATTTTTCACCCATCGATGACGGAATCGAATGTTCCTTCAGTAATCAATACAGCAAAGCATATCTCCGGCATTTAATGAAGAGCAGGGAGCTTACGGGCCTCACCATTGCAAGTGTTCATAATCTCGCATTTTACCTCCATCTGGTTCAACAGGCGCGGGCGCATATCCTGGCAGGCGATTTTGCCAGCTGGAAATCGCAACAGGTGGACATCTTGAAAGAGAGGCTGTAAAGAATAGCTGTAAGCTTTGTACTTAATTCTTACCGGATCAGTTCCCTTTCCATACATTATTACTTTCATCCGTATCCGGCAGCATCTGGTCGGGATCAATCGTGACGCTTTCAATTTTACGGGTGGATGGGTAATAGAATTTCCACTCACCGCCCCGCTGCCAGATTTCCACCGGCAGGTTCACCCTGCCCGTTTTACCCCCCGTTTCTTTTACCTCGACTGTAACGGGCATGGGAAGTTTTTCGCGGTTCTGAATCGTGATCAGCGCACCGTTGGCCGGGTTGGATTGAGGGTATTCCACGTTGGACACTGCTTCATCCACTTTCCAGTTGTTCATGAACCAGCCTCTCCAGAACCAGCTCAGGTCCTCGCCGCTGCCATTCTCCATGGCATGAAAGAAATCCCAGGGCGTGGGGTGTTTAAAGGCCCAGCTGCGGATATAATAACGGAATGCCGAATCAAACCGGGCTTCACCCAAAACGTCATATCGAAGTAATTCCAGGCCCATTCCCGGTTTCGTATAGGCATTTACCGCCAGGTAACGGGGGTTGGTAACTTCCGGAATCGTCATAATGGATTCGGAATTGGGTTGAAAAAAACGGGCAGCGCGTTGACGGTAACGGGGCTTCTGCAAAAATTCCCCGTTATTGAAATCCTGATCGGCCACTGAATTGATAAATGTATTGAAGCCTTCATCCATCCAGGCATATTTTCTTTCATTGCTTCCAACGATCATCGGGAACCAGGTGTGACCGAACTCGTGACTGGTCACGCCCCACAATTCCCTGCCCTGGCTGTATGAAAAGCAAAATACAATTCCGGGATATTCCATTCCGCTTACCGGTCCGGCTACATTCACAGCGTTCGGATACGGATATATATACCATCTGTTGGAATAACTTTCGATGGCTCCCTTCACAAATTCCGTGGATCGTTTCCATCCCGAATCGCGGGCGGACTCGATGGGATAGACTGACATGGCCAGGGACTTCTTTCCATCCGGCAGATTGATCCGGGCGGCATCCCAGACAAAACCTTCAGAAGCGCCAAACGCCACGTCGCGTGCATGATTGCATTTGAAATGCCAGATAAGTTTTTCTCTGGATAAACGGCCTTTTTTATTTTTTACTTCCTCTTCCGTGCGGATCATAACCGTTTTGTCGCTGTTGCGTGCTGCATCCAGGCGTTTGATCTGTTCGGGGGTCAGCACTTCCGCAGGATTCTCCAGTTCCCCGGATGCCACCACCAGTTGTTTTCCGGAAGTTGTTATAGTGAAATCGTAATTTCCATATTCGAGGTAAAATTCACCGGCACCGATATAAGGCAGGGTATTCCATCCCAATACATTATCATATACGCACATGCGCGGATACCATTGGGCGATGGTGTAAACCCAGCCGTTTTGGGTTTGCATCCGTCCCATACGGTCCGAGCCGCGTTCAGGAATGCCAAAACTGTAAATGATAATTATTTTTAGTGAATCTCCATGACCTTTCAGGGCTTCCGGCAGAAAAATCTGCATCCGGGTGTCGTTGATAATATAATGTATTTTTTGTTCCCTTCCCTGGTAGATGACAGAAACCGACTGAATGGAGTCGCCTCCTTCAAAACCATGGTTCGCATAACGGCTGCCTCCAACCGGAGTCGTTTCTTCACCGCGGGAATCCGGTTTGTAAATATTCTGATCCAGCTGGAGCCATAAGAAAGGCAGGGACTCCGGGCCGTTATTTTTATATAAGATCTGAACGCTGCCGGAAATCCGGTGATTTACATCGTCCAAAGCTGCCTGTATGCTGTAGTCGGCTTCGTTTTGCCAGTACCGGGAACCGGGGGTTCCGGCGGCCGTCCGTACTTCATCCCCAAAAGCAGGGTAGAAGATGGGTGCGAACGCTTCGTGCTGGTCATAATTCCCGGTGGACTGGGAAAAAACAGGGAAGGACAGGAAGAAGCAAATGGCCGGCAGGAACAGATTTTTATTAAAATACATCCTAAGGTTTTTAAGCCTGCGAAGATAAATGGTAATGTCGTTCTAAAACATCTAAAATATGACAGGTGGTTGGGCCGGATGAGCTAATTTGCAGGCAGGAAGACATGAAAAAACTGGACTGGTACATACTGAAGAAATTCCTGACCACTTTTCTGTTCACCATGCTCACTTTTACGGTGATTGCCGTGGTGATCGACACCAGTGAAAAAGCGGATGATTTTGTTAAATCCGGGCTGAGTTCCTCGCAACTCATCACGCATTATTTTATTGGATTTATTCCTTTCATCATGTCCATGATCTTCCCGCTTTTTGTCTTTATCGCTGCCATCTATTTCTCATCAAAAATGGCCGGTCAGTCTGAGTTTATCGCGATCCTGGCCGGCGGTGTACCCTATCACCGGATGCTCAGGCCCTTCTGGGTAGGCGCCATCCTGCTGGCAGCCCTGTTCTGGTTTGCCAGCCAGTACTGGGTTCCCAGGGCAAACGAAATCAGGACCAATTTTCAGTCGACCTATATTGACCCCCATAGTTCCTATAACAGTGACCCATACCATTCGAATAATTTTTATTTACGGGTGGATGCTGAAACCTATGTGGGTTTGAAATATTATGATACCGCCCGGAAATCTGCAGGTGCTTTTTTCCTTTCTAAAATAAAAAATAACCATATTTATTATAATCTGCGTGCCGAAACCATGCGCTGGGACACGGCAACAAAGAACTGGTTGCTTATGGGTGCTGTTGAACATACCAATGATGGACTTAAAGAAACGGCCCGGCTGATTCCCTCCATGCATATCAACCTGAATGTAATACCAGCGGAGTTGAGAAGGGATGAATACCTGAAAGATAAATTCACCACGCCGGAGCTGAAACAGTTTATCCGGCTTGAAGAAATAAGGGGAACTGAAGGACTCAATACCTATAAGGAAGAAAGGTACCATCGGGATTCATCGCCATTTTCAGTAATTATTTTAACCATGATGGGTGCGGTGATCGCAACCAGGAAAGTGCGGGGTGGCAGCGGGGTGCTGATCGCTGTCG
>DHWT01000264.1 GCA_002413325.1 Chitinophagaceae bacterium UBA5175
GGCACATTATGCATTTTACCCCACCAGCCCGTGTTCCAGCCGTTGTCCTTTAAAATTTCACCAATACTGGCGGTAGATTTTGGAACCAGACTGTTATAACCATCATAACCTGTCGCCATTTCTGTAATCACCCCGCTGGCCACATTATGGTGATTCCGCCCTGATATTAACGCAGCCCTGGTTGGTGAACACAGTGCCGTTGTGTGAAATTCGTTATATCGAAGGCCGTTCGCAGCAAGACTATCGAAGCTTGGAGTTGCAATCGGACCGCCAAATGTACTGCTGGCACCATACCCTACGTCATCCGTCAAAAGAATCAATACATTGGGTGCACCTTCCGGGGCGCTAACTTCTATCGGGAAATCCGGTTTTGACTGCATGGCATTAGTATCCACTACACCGGCAAAAGGGTGAGGCAAGATCGGCAACACGGTTCTGTCAAATGCCCCTGGTTTTAGCGTGGAATCTGATTCTTCGGTTTTGGTCTGCGGTTGATTGCAACCAAAGTGTAATACTGCCATTAAAGCGAGTAGAAATACCCCAAATTTAGATTGTCGTCTCATTTACTATTTTAATTTATGGTTCTCAATTTAGTACTTGCCGTTGCCAATGGGCAGGAAGGTACTGCTTTCCGGCCTGAGTGGATTTATGAGGCTGCAATTAAAGAATTTCCGCGTTTAGAGGACATGACTAAAATCATGAATGATGATGAATTTCCAGATAAAAACTTGGCAAATGGTTATAATCGGATTCTGGTGCACAGGGACCTGATATTTTCATACTGGCCTCTAATCGGATTAGGTTTAAACCAGAAGCTTGAGAATTTTCTGCAACAATTCTACTACAGAAAAATGTATAATCAGCAGGGGAACGAATGGAACAAAAAGTGGAATGGCCAATCCAATGATATCGCGAAGGGTTATTGGAAAAGGACGCATTTGTTGTACTGAATCAAAAACACCGATATAGTCAACCAACATGGATGGATCGACCTCATTTTCAGCTACTCTTTTTTCAATGGGTTCGTCGCTTTCCCACTCTCTTTCAAATTTGGAACTCAATTCAGCTCCCAGCTTACTCATATCGATGAGTGCTTCCTGCTTTGTCTTTATCAATTTACCCATGAAAAAAAGCAGCGGCAGCAGCACCAGTATGATGCAAATGATAATATAGCCGACGATTTCGTTTCGAACGGTTAGAAAGGATTCCGGATTGTTAATTAGTCTGATCATTAATTCTCCGGATACGACAACACTTCCCGCAACAAAAAGCATATTAAAACTTCTCTGTGCCTGCATTACGATCCCCAAACCGCCAGCCTTATCCGGATGGGTGGGTCTCAGAATCAGGCGTGCTCTTGCCAGTCTGAAAAGAAGTAGCACCCAAACAAAATACCTCCAGATCCATCTGAAAAACAGAAATTGAAATATGGGGATGGATACGAAAACAGCCCATTGTCCGGCAAAGGTGAGGTTCAGCAGGCCCTCCTGCGATACAGCCATCCATGACTGTGCTCCACTCTGAAGTTCACCAAATGAACTGGTCTTCACCAGACTTATAGTATAGATGACGACAATGATTGCGAGAATTATTTCCGAAACTGCCGAATTCGTCAATTTTTTTGCCCTCCGTAATGCGGTCGTAACAATGATTTTTTGTTCTTCCGGGCCCAGTAAAGCAACAGAAAAATATCTTATCACGGCGTTTACTTTACCATCAATGGTGACCCTTATCATAATAAGTATTGGGATAGCCACCATGATGCGTGCCTGAATCGCGATATCTTTTAAGAAGGGCAGAGTCGTACCTGAATAAACTGTACCCTCAAACACGGTAATAATAACCAGCGGTAACCAGGTAATGCAAGAAATTATAAGCGCAAGCTTCGCGGGATGATTAATCAAACGGGTTTTTACCAGCGCATTAAAAAAAGGCCCCCCTTCTGATAGCGAAAAATCTTCAGGAGATATTTGATTTAAATCCATTGGTTGGTCATATTTGAACTTCGCCGTTTAATTAAGATAGCCTTAAGATGCTTTGGCTGCGACATGAATTCTTTTTGATTTTGCAGCTGTTGTGAGAGCTTTAAAGTCTTTTTCGTTTTGATCTGCATAAGCAAAAGCAAATCTGGCCATGGCCTTATCCAGCTCATCGCTGTTTCCTGCATAACCCGCGATCATCGCTGAATCACCGGACTTGGCATGAGCCAGTGCCAATCCCCAGGCACAGGTTGCTGCATATAATGGCATGTTTTCAATAACCTCTTTTTTACTTTCCCGAACGAATTCAATGCCACCCTTCATATCACGTAACTGACGTACATAAAAATGAATTCCATCCTGTTCACCCCATCCCAGAAAAATATCCGGAGCCCCCTGAATCAGTCTTTGTCCTTCTACCACCCTTTGTCCCTGGTTGATAAATGCCGAAGGGGCAAGAAAAGGTTCCAGCACTGAGGGCTGGGCTTCTTTAAGTTGCAGAAACAGCGGATCATTGGAATGATTCCCCATCAGGAATATCACCCAGCACCTCGTACCTACGCTGCCGACACCCACAATTTTTCGGACCACATCAACAATCCGGTAATTTTTCAGCAGCTTCTTCCGGTCGTTACCCAGGGATTGAAAATAGGATTCCAAAAACAGTTCCATAGCCTCATTAATGGACCTTCCACTTTTTGTATGTGTTTGCCGGACGATAAAGGGGGCATCCAGACGAATCCGGTGTTCCTCATCAACGATATCTGTTAATTTTTCAAGTACCTGCATATGCGTGCGTGAACGTGCCTGTTCCATCAGTTTTTCAGCACGCTTACGCTGAGCTGCTGTCATCGTATCCAATGTATCTTTTCCTTTAATTGACGTATACCATAGATCCAGATTTCCCTTTCTTGCATATTCATGCATACGATTGCGGTATGATTTTACCGCCGCCATTACCGATTTATTAGAGATATCATCGTCTGCTCCCATGAATCTTCCGGATGCCACAATACTTGCCACCAGGCGTTTCAGGTCCCATTCCCAGGGTGCCGGGAGCGTCTCATCAAAATCATTGATGCCGCAAACCAGCCTGCGTTCGGCCGAAGCAAACAAACCAAAGTTCGCTACATGCATATCGCCGCAGGCCTGCACAGTAATACCTGTAGTTGCCGCACCAGCCGCCAAATCGGCCGCCATAATAGCAGCTCCGCCACGAAGAAAGGCAAAGGACGAGGTGAGCATTCTAGCATACCGGATGGGTACCAGTTCCTGAAGGCGTGTTTTTGCCTGCTCTTCTAAAATAGAAACCGGATCAGATCGGTCCGGAGACGGTTTGTATTCGCCTGCCAGGTTTCGGGGAAATTGATCCCGCAATGCTTTTCCAGCCGCTAACCGTTCCTCTATACTTAAATGTTTGGAATGAAAATGCTTGAGTAATTCCGTGCTCATGATTGTATGTTAAAGTAATTCCAGGTTAATTTTAGTCACTTTAAATTTTTTTCAGGTGTCCCGACCCCCTGTAAACCGGACAGTTTTCTAAATATAACGTAGTAGATTTACATTTATAAATGCCTCCCCCTTTTTTTCTTAGGGATTTTTTCTGTATCCAGTAACTTTTTAATTTCCTGAATATCTGCCAGATCCTGCATTCTGCCGGATGACTGTTTGTTTTTGATAAAATCATTCAACCCAATATAGTTTATAGGGAAATCCGTTTCAATTTGTATATGGTTCATATGCTTAACCGCCTCGCTAAATTCAACTCCGTCAATCGAATTAAGTATATCAATGCGTAATGGAGGGTACCCAATCTGGGTTACATAACCCGGTTTTAAAAAATCTTCCTTATTAAACCCCATCGATGACATTCCAAAACCTTTCAAAACCCGGAGCATCCGGGTGGCGTTTTTTTCAGAAATATTGATCCAAATATCCAAATCACCCGTATGGCGCGGTTTGCCATGAAAAGCAAGCGCATACCCGCCTACCACCATGTATTCCACTTCATGCCGGTTAAGCAGCTTCATAAAATCTTCAAAATCCTTTGCCAGTGTCATCATCTCAATTTTCTCTTTACAATCCGCGTTTTATCCATTCGCGCTGATTTGGCCATAGATTGTGCTATCATGTCTGTTAGAGCAGCTAAACGAAACAAAGGAGGTTTGGAAAGCCAGAATTCCAAATCACGACTTGTATCGGACGCTTCTTTCAATTTTACTTTCCGTACAACCGGGACAATGCTTCTTCCTCTAGCCGGAACGAAAGGAGTTTTTGGTTTTAAGATAACATCTTTCCGCTCGATCCGTACCTGGGAATTTTCGTATGCAATTTTATCTTTACTCAAATAATTACTCAGCGTATTATAGTTATATCCGCTATAACTCAGGCAAAAGTTCTTCAGGCTGGAAAATACCTCAAATGGATTTTCGGGCCTGGTTTTCCAATTTACAACGACTACCCTCTTTTTTTGAATCATAAAAAGTAATAAGACCTAAATATGACAAATATAATACTAATATATGTCATATCCTGCCTGAAAACAAGGACGGATTCAGGCTGATAAAGCAACCAGATTACTTAAGTCCTGCATAAAACGGTTCGATATTTATCCAATCCGGTTCACTTTTTTTAAAAAAATACTAAACTGTTCTTAGAAACTGACCAGTTTACAGGGTGTCGGGACAGTTGGCAAAAACATTCAAAGTGCATCTCGATGGCTATAACATCACCGACGCACTGGCAGGCAGAGGACCAGACCCGCGTCATGAGTTCTTCTACTGGAATGATGACGGCTCGCTGGTGGGACTTCGTTACGACAACTGGAAGATCGTCTTCCAGGAACAACGCGCAGAAGGCTTTGATGTCTGGCAGGAGCCATTCGTACCGCTTCGTGTGCCTAAAATATTCAACCTGCGAAGCGATCCCTTTGAACATGCCGACAAAATCGGTATGGATTACGCCCACTGGAGAATCGATCGCATATTTCTCCTGGTCCCGGCGCAGCAATATGTAGCGCAGTTTATTGCCACGTTCAGGGAGTTTCCGCCCAGCCAGAAAGTCGGAAGTTTTAGTCTCGACCAGGTGCTGGACAAACTCACAGAAGCGCAAACCAACAATCAATGACCGCCGGATCGGTAACAGAATTGAAATTCCTGCTGAAAGTTTTTTAAGACTGTGTTGACTGTTCCATAAAAAACCCGGATAAGATCAGGACGGCCACCAAATGGGTGGCCGTTTTTTTGTACCCGTGGCCATTACAGCTTATGGGGAAATCCATCAAAAAGATATCAAAACCAATCCTGTTTTAACCTCATAAAGAGAGGGGTTTTTCCCCTGTAGCCAACCCAACGATAAGAAATACATGAATTACCCGAACTGATTTCAAAAAATTCAGATCAGCTTCAAAAAGAAGCTGATAATTAAATGATGAAACCATTTTGTACGAAAAATCATAACTCGTCCTGACCCTGCTCATATCCAGTTTTCGTTTCAATGAATAGATTCGTAACTGAATAACGTGATGGGAAATTACTATAAGAAATATTTAATAACAGCCATGACCATTTTTAGTGCATGCACCAGGTTGTCCGCGCAGGAAAAAACTGCTCCGGCCGGCAATCTGGCGGGCGACAGCATTCCTGCCGTCGGTGTATCTGCTACAAAACCAGGCTGGATCGAAAGTGATAACCTTACAGGCGACTGGGGCGGAGGCCGGAGCTGGCTTGGGGAACATGGTATTATATTGAAGCCCCGGCTTACCCAGTTTTATCAGGACCTCGCGAAAGGCGATGGAAGCCACGGTTTTGAATATGGTGGCAAGGCAGACCTCCTGTTCAATGCAGATCTTGGTAAACTTGGTCTTTGGAAAGGATTTTCCTTTACGGTGCATGCTGAATACAACTTTGGAAACGGCTTAAACGGATCTGGAGGCACTGTGGTTCCTGTGAATACGGCATTATATTTTCCGGGGATGGACAGTTCTGATGCGTTTGACCTTTCGAGTTTCTATTTGCAACAGCAATTTGGCAAATCTGTTACCCTGGTGATAGGCAAAATCAATATGATTGATTTCGCTTCTACCAAACCATTCATGGGCGGAGCCGGTATAAATGCATTCTGGAATTGTACATTCGCAGCCCCACCCAGCGGTACTGTTCCACCCTACCTTTTCGGTGCGTTGCTGGTTTTGCAAACCAAGTCAGCCAAATTCGGTTTGTGGGTTTATGACCCTCTCAGCGTGGTAAACAAATCCGGGTTAAAAGAACCTTTTACCGAGGGCATTACTTTTCGCGGGAATGTTGATATCCCCGTTACCATCGCTGGCCTTCAAGGCCATCAGGGATTTGTCGCCTTATATAGCACACAGAAAGGTACTGACCTTGAAGGTGACCTCATTCTTCCGCCCCTGGCTCCGGGAACGTCTGGCGTAAAAAACTTTCGCTATTATTTCAATTATTCCTTCGACCAATATCTTTTTCAGTCGCCAGCAAATCCCCAGGAGGGCGTTGGGCTGTTTGGACAAATTGGTATTTCAGATGGCAATCCAAACCCACTACGCTGGTCTGCCCTTGCGGGAATAAGCGGCAAAGGACTGATTCCAGGCCGGAGCCGGGACAATTGGGGCGTCGGTTACTATTATGATGGCTTCAGTAAATTTTATGAGGGTTCAATCGAATCCATTGAACCTATCCGTGATGAACAGGGGCTGGAAATTTTTTACAAATTCTCATTGACACCCTGGCTGGGCCTGGGGACAGACCTGCAGATCATTAGAGGCGCCACCGGAAAAGAAAATGCCCTCTTTGCCGGTCTCAGTATGGTGATCAATTTATGAGCTCATGAGCAACACGATTATGAAACAAAAAATATTGACAGAAAAAATGAATAAAAATACTGATCCACATAAATAGCAGGCATATGAAAAATATTTATTGACACAACATTATTATGACACTTCGCAATACACTTCTTTTTTTTCTTTTGTTTAGGAGCTTGCAATCATATTCAGACAAGCGACAGGTTAAATAAAACAGATATTGAACAACTTCAAAATCTTAATTTGCTTGACAAAGACGAAAAGATTTACAAGTTTTATTCAGAGTTTAAAAGCGACGTTGCAGGGATTTTTTTTACAGACAAACGTTTAGCAAAATATTGGATTGACAAGAAGGATAAAACCAAAGACCAGATTTCATTTGCTTATTTGTAATTGTCTCTATTTAACCGTACACTATTGATTTGCTGCGCAACACTTGAAGATACATGCAATTAATCAACAGCCTGTCCGAACGCGGACAATCCGGGTATCAGATACGGACGATTGATGCCTGCATTTTGAGACAAATGGCTGATTCCTAAAAACTTAAGATTCTGGTATTCTGTTTGGTAAGCATTCCACTGAAATGGACTAAACAACTTCTTATGCTTAAAAACTATTTCAGGATCGCCACCCGCATCCTCGCCCGAAATAAGCTTTATACGATAATTAATGTTTTGGGCCTTGCGTTTGGCATTTGCGCTTGTACGACCATCTGGCTGGTGGGCAGCTACGAACTGAGCTTTGACCGGTTCCATCCGGATGGCGACCGTATTTATCGCGTAGTCGAAGGCGGAAAGCCCGGAGAACGAAAAAGTACATCCGTTCTTTCGCCAATGGCGCAGGCGATCCGGGAAAATATTCCGGGAATAGAAGCGGTGACGGCATATTACGATGAAGACAGGATGAACGAAGTGAAGGTTCCAACGGCGGGGAAGCCAACGGCAACATTCCCCTGCAACATGGAGGGTGGGGATCGGGAGACCGGGGTTATCATTGCGGATGCGGAATGGTTTCATATCTTTTCGTATAGCTGGCTTGCCGGAAGCCCGGCAGAGGCGCTTAAAGAGCCTTTTCAGGTGGTATTGACGGAAAAGCACGCTCGACTTTATTTCGGGGATATTCCCCCCGCCGCTATGATCGGTAGAGCATTGATCTATCCCGATTCTCTGCGGCTTCATGTGTCCGGCGTGGTCCGGGATTGGACTACGCAATCAGACCTTGCCTACACGGATATCATTTCCTTTCCGACCATTGCGGCGACCTCACTCAAACAAGGGCGCTTGAATGATTGGGTATTGCGCCCGGTTGGTGCCAGGTATAGTTTACCGTCCGTGTATGTCAAACTATCCAAAGGTGCGAGACCCGCGCTGGTGGAGGCCCAAATGAACCGGATTTTGGCAGAGCACGTTGTTTCCGATCGCAGACATCCCCGCTTGCAGGCGCTCCAACCGCTGCGGGACGTGCATTTCAATAGCGAATATGCAGACGACCGTCGCAGGAAGGCCCATCTCCCAACCTTATACGGGTTGGCAGGGATAGCGCTTTTTATTCTTATCCTGGCGGCGGCGAATTTTATTAACCTGGCTACGGCGCAGTCCTTGCAGCGGGCGAAAGAGATCGGGGTACGCAAGGTGTTGGGCAGCGGACGGCGCGGTCTCGTGCTCCAGTTCCTGATCGAAACGGGACTCCTTACAACGTTAGCAATGGTGATCGCGACGGTGTTCGTCTCTCCGGTAATGGGCTTTTTTCGCGAATATATACCCGAGGGTATTCACTTTTCCCCGATGGCCCCGGCGAATCTGCTGTTCCTGGCTGCCACTACTGTCGTGGTAACAATATTGGCTGGTTTTTATCCGGCGCGGGTGTTGGCGGGTTACCAGCCGGTAATTTCTCTTAAGGGGTCGGGAACGATAAAAGGCGGTGAAAAATGGTGGCTGCGGCGAAGCCTGATTGTCTTTCAATTTTCGATCTCGCTGATATTTATTATTGTCACACTGGTGATCGGCAATCAGATCCGCTACATGCTGAACACCGATTATGGTTTCCGGACCGATGCGCTTGTAACGGTGCAGGGCCAAGGCGGTCTCCAGGATACGACGACAAGGGACCTGAAACTGCTCGAACAGGGGTTTAGCCAGCTGGCAGGAGTCGCCGATGTCGCCAGGGAATTTTCGCCACCGATCGGAGGCAATACCTGGATAGAGACTTTTGAGTCCCGAGGTCAGCATTTGAATGAGGTCACCGGGAATTTTAGTTTCGGAGATGAGCATTATATACCGTTCTATGGGATGCGGTTGCTGGCAGGAAGAAATATCCGTAATAGCGACAGTCTGATAGAGGTCGTCATCAATGAGACCGCGTCAAGACAATTCGGATTTAAGGATGTATCGTCGGCCGTCGGCCAGGTAATCTATTTTGACAAAAAGCCACTGCCGATCGTTGGCGTGGTTGAAGATTTTCATATGGGTTCCTTTCGCGAGGCAATCTCGCCCGTAGTCATCGGTCATAATCCAGCGGCCGAACGCTTCGTTGGAGTCAGGCTTGCGAGCGCGGGCCTGGGTGTGGATCGGGTAAAGGCAATCCTGGACGCGATGTATAAAGTATATAATGGTGTATATGGTTCACGGATGACTTCGGGCTTCGAATTCATGGACGATCATATACGTGCGCTTTATCAGACCGAGCAAAAGACGGCTTCACTGGTGAGGGTGGCGTTGGGGCTGGCCGTCTTGATCTCCTGCATGGGTTTGTTTGGGCTGTCCCTTTTCACGGCCGGGCGGCGGGCGAATGAAATCGCGATCCGGAAGGTGTTGGGTGCGACGACGGGCGAAATCGGATTGATGTTGAACTGGGAATTTGTTCGGTTGGTGTTGCTGGCACTAGCGATCGCTTCACCTATCGCGTGGCTGGTAGCGCAGCGCTGGCTGCAGGGCTTTGCGTACCGGGTGGGAGTTCAGGGTTGGGTCTTTGTGTTAGCGGGGTTAGGAGCGATCGGGCTCGCACTGCTAACGGTCAGTATTCAGGCTGTTCGAGCAGCAACGGCCAATCCGGTGAGGAGTCTGAAGACAGAATGATTTTGACTTTGGATTTGTAAGATGAACCCTTGACTTGAATTTCCTATTTGTTGGTTCGAGTAATGGCAATCACACATAAATAATGACAAAGCCACAATAGCAATTTTATACCGTGTAGATTTAATGACATCTGAAAATATACATGTTAACAGTTTTATGTACGAGCCAATTATTGACATGCCGGTATATCACCTAATAAACTTGTATAAAAATTAAAACAGTTGACGTAAAAAAACTACCGCCAACAAACGGTTTTGGGCAATTGTGGCCGGACAAACAAATTTCAGCTAACTGCATCTCTGGTCTTCAGCCCTGGCTGAACATTCAATTTTTAGCTTTAGTTCTTAACTTCAACTAAACAAAATGATCAGCAGCGGTTCCCGGCGGACAGTTGGAAAATTCCACATCTGCCCAAAGCCGCCGACGTTGGCTGCAAGCATTGAGAGACCCTACGATTCAAACAGAAACTAAGAAAACAACTTCAATGACAAAATATTTTTTATTTATAGGACATCTTTTTTTGACAATGGCTTGTAAACAAAATATTGACAAGAAAGACCAAACAAGTAAAGTAGAAAATCAAAATACATTTCACCTGTATTCAAAAAACGTTTTAGATTCGTTTTCTATTTTTGTAAATCTACCTAACGACTACAACCCTAAACAAAAAGAAAAGTATCCTGTTGTTTATCTTTTAGACGCAAACCTGTATTTTGATATTCTTGCTGCCACTATTAATAAATATTCAGAAGTTGGGTTAGCACCACCTGTCATTTTAGTAGGAATTGGCTATAAAGATTTTCCTACAATGGACTCATTACGAAACAGAGACGATACTTACCCAACGGCAATTCCAGAATATCAAATGACAGTAAGCGGAGGTGCGGACAAGTTTTTATCATTTATAAATAATGAACTTATTCCTCAAATTGATAAAGAATATAAAACTGATACGTCTAAACGTGTACTTATGGGACATTCTTTAGGCGGATATTTTACAGTTTATACAATTCTTCAAGATTTATTAGGCAAAAGCAATAGCTTCAATAGTTACATTGCTGCAAGTCCTTCAATTCATTACAACAAATATTATCTTTTAAGCCAATTAAAAGAAATTGCAACACAAAAAAACAGACGAAAAAAAATAAATACATATATAACATTTGGCGGACAAGAAGACGCTGAAAGCAAAACTGATTCAAGTATCGTAAAAATTAAAGACTTGACAAATCAATTATCAAATTTATTTTCAGTTAAACAATCAGGCTATATAATTTATAAGAGCGACATTTTTTCTAACCTTGACCATATGGATACTCAAATACCAACATTTATAAAAGGACTACAATGGACATTGAGCGAAAAAAAGTAAATGACAGACTTCAACGAAATATGCCAGCAGCCAACAAAAATTTTTGTGCAATTGGGGCTTAACGTTGTAGCAATCATCCGCAGTGCATATCCAGGCTCGGGTTTCGGCGGACAGAATTCTGCCGGGCAGTAGTTCTAAACTTCGGCTCTTAGTTATAAATTTAGCTTCAGTTCCGGGCAGACAGTTGGTCAATTCCCCAACTGCACAAAGCCTCGAACATTGTGTGTTATGCCTTTGGACATTCCCAAATAATTTAATAGATGATTAGATTACTTTCCCTTTTTCTTGTTTCATTTATATTGTTGACAAATTGTTTTGGACAAAGTAAACAAGACAAGAAAATATCTAAAGCTCTCGATGAACTAATCTCTAATCAGTTGTCCGACATTGCTCCAGGCTGTGTAGTATTGGTCGCAAAGAACGACAAAATAATTTACAGAAAAGCATTCGGGCTCGCCAATACAGAGTCGAAAATTCCAATGGATGCAGATATGCTTTTCAGGATAGGCTCGATGACCAAACAGTTTACCGCTATTGCAGTTTTGCAATTGGTCGAAGAAGGTAAAATAAGTTTACAAGACAGTATTCAAAAGTTTATCAAGGACTTCCCATCAAAAGGCTATATCATTACTATAGATAATTTATTGACACAAACTTCTGGTATCAAAGATTATCTCTCTGAAATTCCAAACCCACCAAAACAAAAAGAAACGTACACGCCTAGAGATGGTGTCGATTATATTAAGGATGCACCACTTAATTTTAAACCCAGTAGTAACTACAGGTATAGCAACTCCAATTATTACCTGCTGGGATATATAATTGAATTGGTTACGGGCGAGCCTTACGAAAAGTATTTACAGAAACAATTATTGAACAAAGCTGATTTAAAAAATACCTACTATATAGGCGCTGAAAACAACCTTTCAAATATGGCGCAGGGCTATTCAAAATTTGAAGGGAAAATTGAAAAAGCCACTTTACAACCTATTGACATATTATATTCCGCAGGAGGCTTGATAAGCAATGTTGATGATATATTTAAATGGCATGAAGCATTGTACAATCAAAAGTTGGTAAACAATGAAACATTGGAAAAAGCAACAACAGCATATAGGTTCAGCGACAATACTTTTTCTCAATATGCGTATGGATGGTTTATAAAAAGCGTTGATGGGAGCAAAACGATTGAGCATAGTGGTTCAACAGATGGGTTTCGGTCGGACGAAATTTATCTTCCTGATGAAAATGTATTTATTGTTGCATTATATAATTGTTATGAAGCTGATATAAATTGGCAGTTGTTGACAAATGACATTGCAAGGGTAGCACTAGGTAAACCCCTGGACAATGAAATGAAGGTAAAGGAAGATTTATTAAAAGGTTACATCGGCGAATACGAGACAACCCTCAACGGTATGAACCATAAACTATTAGTAACATTCAGTGATGGAAAACTCTTTATTGAAGCTTCTAACCCGGGAGATAGATTGCCCAAAGTGCTTTTGTATGCAAAAAGTGATAATGAATTTTATATTAAAGAAGCACCGTTGAGATTTGAATTTTCAAAAGATTCAAATAATGCTTTTAAGATAGTGACATATAACAACCGTGGAAAGGACGCAGAATGGAGAAAGGTCAAATAATAAGAGGCACAAACACACAACATGGGGTTTGTCGTTAGGACGTCGGACGGAACACATTGCCCAACTTCAATTAATTAGGAGCATCTGTATCGGCGGACGGATAAGCTCAAGCGATAGAATATATTCTCAACTTTTGTATCTTTATTTGACACCGGCCCGGGCGTGAGGTTTTCCAAATGCCGCCACAACAAGCCAAGCCCTGGCCGTTGTGCGTCGATTTAATGGACACTATTCTTTACAACCGGCTTAACGAATAAGATTTTTAAAACAAACATTATGCGTCAAATATCATTAGTACTATTTGCATTGTTGAACTGCTACGGCTTGCTTTCCTGCAAATCGGGGAACCCGGAAAAAGTATCTGACGGGAACGACCAGAATTTAACTTTGGATAAAAAATGGGCAAAATCTTTCATTGATAGTATCAATGCGAAATTTTCTGAACAAATTGCCCTGGGTGATTCTACAGCATTGGCATCTCACTATTGGCCTGATGCTGAACTATTACTGGACAATAGTGAGGTCGTAAAAGGTAAGGACATTCTTAATGCCTTGGGAGGGGCAATACGTATGGGTGTCAGGGAAATGACTTTTTCAACTACCGATATCACAGGAACTTCGACGTTTATAATCGAAACAGGCAACTATCAGATGAAAGATGGATCGAAATCATTACTTGACAGAGGCAAATATGTTGTTGTATGGGAAAATCGAAATGGAGAGTGGAAATTATATCGTGACATCGGAAGTACAAGTATGCCGGCAGCGGCTATCGGCATGACGAAACACTGAACTCCCTGCCGTCTGCAAATACCCGGGGTGTTGTAGGCAACCGCTTGCCTACAGGAACAGAATCAGGCAACAATTACCCTTAATAAGACCCTTTTATCAAAAATAAAACAATATTACTTCTGGTAGCCGTTGTGCTTACTGGCATTGGGGCACTTGCCATCCTGATCCGGTTTCCCCCGACCGGGGCGAGAGCCAGGAACCTGGATCTGTTCAGCATTTACTCTGATCCGTTCGTCTTATAGGGCCATGCCGGCGCAACAGAATAACAATCAACATTTGTACCGCTATCAGCTAATATCGGGCAGAAGGAATTCTTTTGAGCTTTTACTTTTAACTTCTGCATCAGTAATTATATTAGAATTCAATTGCAGCAAGGGGTTAACAGAAAGGGTGGCTACTTAACGGAAACAGGGACTTCCAGGTATTCCCAATCGAGAGCAAATCCCTTGTTTGAAATCTTATACACCAGGCTCTCCTGCATAACCGCAGATTTCCTGGGTTTCACTGTTACGACGAGCACATCTTTTTCCGGATTCCGGGTTGTCTCGCCGCTTCTTTGAATCCCCCATTGACCGGTTTGGGAGTTGATGATGATCTGCCATTCCTTTTCACCGGGAATTGCGTAAATACTGTATTTGCCGGCTGCAAGTTTTTTACCTTCAACCATTAAATCTTTGTCCGTTTCAATAAGTGTTGCCTCATTGGCACCGGCACGCCATACTTTGTCGTAAGGCACCAGGTCTCCCCAAATCTTTCGGCCCCTGACCGAAGGACTCCCATACGTGATGGTTACATTCGCTTCTCCGATCTTACCGGTTGCGGTCATCTTAGGACTTTGTTTTGGCTGGCCGGACTGCGCATGTAAACCGGATGCGGCAGGGATTACAAGAACCACTGCCAGTAACAAACAGGCTAATGATCTGAATTTCATAAATGGCATTTTTTATTGTGAAAAGAATGATGGTTAAAACAAGCCCGCGGGTACAAAATAAAGCCCTTTTTAATATATCCTGTTTTTTGCCAGGAATATCCAAAAAGCAGAGATAACTAAATCAACTGATAGCACATACCGTTCCAATCCCTGCAAAAAACCCGGGAATCTGTGGAAATCCCGGATCGCCACCACCATATCCCCTATTGACCAACTACTAAAACCTGGAATGTTCCGGGTATAACTGAAGGCCGGAAACTTCCCGGCTGTTTGGGACCAAATTCTCCAAATGGCAGATAAAGCAGATGGGTAACCGGGTCGACCGCCATGGTCCTGGCCCCTTTTCTTGTGGATAAATTTTCAGCAACCACAAACTGATCTCCCGGCAGCTCCTTTATAATCGTTAATGTTCCGTCACCGTTGGATGAATAAACCGTTTTGAGTTTCGCATCGAAACCCACCGCATCGCATTCCTCCCCGGTCGGGAGGCTGGCGACCACTTTTCCAGTCAGGGCATTCATTACGACAAGTGTTTTATTCCCGCAGCCAACAAACAAACGCATCGTGCTTCTGTCTATAGCCAGACCGGAAGGGTCTTTCCCTGGTGCCAAAGGCCATTGTTCCAGAATTTTAAATGATACAGCGTCTATCACATCCAGCTCGCTCTTTTCGGCATTGTTCACATAAATCCGACCTGCACCGTCACTAACCGCCGCCTCGGGCCAGCCCGTTAGCTGGACAGTAGCCACGGCCTGATCGGTAGCCGGATCAATAAAGGTCATGTTTTTACCCCTGCCGTTACAGGTAATGACCTTGTTGGAAAACGGGTCATAAAAAATGCCGTCAGCAAACTTTCCCGTGGGAACCTGCGCCAGTTTATGGTTGGTTTTTAAGTCAAAAACCAACACGTTGTCCAGGCTTCCGTTAGAGATATATCCCTTACCCAATGCATGAACAAGCGCTATCCCATGCACGTCCTTTTCGGATTTAATCACGCCTATCGAATCACCCGAATTTTTATCCAATATATTCACCTGCGACCCGTGAGACAGGTATAACCGGTCGGATGCACTGTCCACCGTGGTATAATCATATCCCCCGCTACTTTTAATATGAAATATTTTAGCGATATGGTAAGTCTGCCTGCTTTGGGAATATCCGGCACTGACCGCAAAGGCAAAAAAAGCTACAAGAAGGAGAGGTCTCATTTTTTTCATTTTTTGGTTCGTATGTATCGGGGCGATAATTTTTTGAAATCAATGCGATCCCTTTAATGAAGCATGACAAGGTAATAGCCGCTGACAGAATTAAAATAAAGGGTTGAATTGGAAAAAACAACCCTTTCTTTAACCGTTAAAACAAAAGATAAAGGGAATTGACGACGATTCCAGGTCCGAAACTATCATTATCGCTGTTGTTCTGCTTCCATATGCGACCAAAAGGATTAATTCCGCGACCAATCGGGGAAAACGGATACCCATCTGAACGAGGACGGGTTTTATCGGGAACTCCCTAAACTCCCTGAATCGTTTTCCGGCCAATCCAATGCTTTCTGACCGAAATAGATGGCATGGAAAGGATTTTCCTTTGGAGAAACTTTCAATATGAGCAGGGAAATATTTAAATTAGCAGCCTCCTGAAATCGTGAAGGCATCAGATAAATAAATCCATTTTGAACCTCATCGGCAACCTGATCTGGATTGTATTTGGCGGATTGATTTCCGCCATCGGCTATGTAATTGGCGGCCTTGTTTTATGTTGTACCGTCATCGGCATTCCATTTGGGCTTCAGTGTTTTAAACTGGCTGAGTTTATGTTATGGCCTTTTGGAAGAAAAGTGGTGTACAGCAATTCAGGCGGAGGGTGCTTACAGACTTTTGCCAATGTGATCTGGATTATATGTGGCGGTATCTGGATTGCGGTTTCCCATTTCATTTTTGGACTTTTACTCAGCATAACGATCATCGGTTTACCCTTTGGCAGGAAGCATTTCCAGATGATTGAATTGTCCTTAATACCCTTTGGTAAAAAAATTGTTGATGCGTGAGTGTTGATCACACTCACACCAGCCTCTTCAGCGCCATGATGGTTCCCGAATGTAATCCTTCATGAAAGGGTAAAAAACTGATGGCATCGTTAATATCCGCAATTTCTACGCCATAGCGGGTGGTCCAGGCGGTATAGTTGACGAAAACGGGTGTATGAAAGTCTATCTCCAACTGGTCTATTGAGCTCAGGAACAGACTTTTGATGTCTTCAATCTCAGCGGCATCAATCGTTTCCCCCGGTTTGCTGCCCGTTCTGAACCTTTCCCAGAAGTCATTACTAATGAGAGGCGTCGCGCCGGCCCTTTTATAACATATTCCCTGTTGCGCGGCTATCAGGTGCCCCAGGTTCCAGATAATGTTGTTATTAAAGCCTGCGGGTATTTTGTTCAATTGTCCGGTGGTCAGGTCTTTGATGCCTTCAAGCAGGAAAGCCCTTACTTTCTTTATGGTCTCGATTTGTCTGGTCATGATCGTTTATAAATAGGTTGCAAAACTAACTATTATAATAAACTGGTACATGTCCCATTTTATTTATTTCCATTAAAATGACGGGTATCAGAAAACCAAAGCTTCCTTATGAGGTATACACCTGTTATATTGATCTGTGGCCGGAAAAATGATAATGCTTCGCAGCGTCCTGTAGATCAGTGTAAACCCTTCAACATTTGCAAAACACCACCTTCCGTTTTAGTGTCTCTTCGCCCATCTCACCTTCCGGCAGGAGTGAAATAGTTTTAAAACCGGTGTGCGGGTAAGGCCCACCCACCGGTTCATTGGTTTTCTTATCCGGCATGTCATCCATCAGCAATATAAAGGGAGCGGTATCCGTGAATTCCCCCTGCACGAACGCCCGCGAGACAGGGCCCTTTCCCGGGAAGCCGGGTTTCCCTGCCGGGGTGTATTTCCAGACCAGTTTCCGTTTAATGGACTTCTTGTAATACCTCTTTTTTTTCCGCAGCAGCCGCCTGCCTAACCAGTTGAATTTCGCTGAGTATTTTCACTTCCTCCCCGAGCAGGACGCCGCCTGTTTCCAGAACACCATTGAAATTAACACCCCACTCGCTGCGTTTGATTTTTCCGGTCACCGTAAAACCCGCCCTTTCACTGCCCCAGGGATCTTTCGCGATGCCGCTGTACCCGACCTGTAACTGCACTGGCCGGGAGATACCCTTCAGGGTCAGGTTTCCATGCAAATGGAAGTTTTCATCGTCAATTTTCTCCACACCGGTTGATTCAAAAATCATCTCCGGATATTGATCCACTGCAAAAAAATCTGCATTCTGAAGGTGCGCATCGCGCTGCTCATTATTGGTATGGATTGAATTCATATCCGCCTTTAAGCGGATTTTCGCGGTGCTGAAGTCATCGTTTTCCGTTTCACCTTCTACCTGGAAATTGTTAAAAAACCCGGTTACATTGCTGATCATCAGGTGTTTTATTTTGAAACCCAATTCACTATGTTTTAGATCCAGTAGCCATTTTGTCTTTGCCATTTTTTATGATTTTTTATTTTGAAACCCAAAATTAGACTACATTTACTATACAAAGTATAGCACTATACTAAAGTATAGTCAATGCTCAGCCGGATAAACCAGGTAAAATGAAAAAAACAGTTGAAAACGGGCAAAGTAAGTGTACGGAAATGCTGCGGCCGGTGAGGGATTCCCTGGACGTGCTGAGCGGCAAGTGGAAACTTCCCATCATCGTTGCCCTCACTTTCGGGGAAAAGCGGTTCACAGAAATCGCCCTAGAGGTTCATGGTATCACAGACAGAATGTTATCCAAAGAACTACGCGACCTGGAGCTGAACGGACTCGTCATGAGAAATATAGAAGACTCCTATCCGGTTAAAGTGACTTATTCTCTGACCCCGCATAGTAAAACACTCAGACCCGTAATCGATTCTCTTAAGAACTGGGGTA
>DHWT01000256.1:0-8228 GCA_002413325.1 Chitinophagaceae bacterium UBA5175
TGCTGGAACTGGCTGCCAATGACCCGAACCGGACCGTTCAGGGAACCGCCATCGAATTGCTGGGTACTTATAAAAAACCCGAATTTGAAGCATTGTTCGTAAAAAAGACCAGGGATTCATCCTATACCGTTGCGGGGAATGCACTCACTGCTTTAAGTCTCCTGGACGGGGAGCAGGCCTATCAGCTGGCAAATGAATTTGCCAAATACCCGGCAAAAGGAAATCTGCTGGCCGCGATGTCAGCCATTTTTATCAAGCAGGGAGATGAATCAAAATTTGATCTGGTCATCGATGGATTCGATAAAATGCCGATGAGCCAGGAGAAATTTGAAGAGTTCCCCCAGTTTGCCGGATTACTGCTGAAAATGCAGAATACAATCCAGTTCAAAAGAGCTGTTGATGCCCTCGTTCGTTTTCGCGAAACCATTCCGTCAGCCCAGCGGGCCGAAATCGGGGCTCTGATCAATAATAATTTTTTAAAACCGATTGCGGACCGGAAAGATGCGGCTGGTTTGAAAGAGCAGGCCGATTATATAAGGTCGAAGCTGAATTAATCAGACCTGGCACGTAACGCCAAATGCGATCCTCCTGTTTGAAGTATGTAGATTGATGGTAATCTGTAAAAAAGAGAGCACCCAAAAAGTGCTTTCTTTTTTTATGCTCTGATTCAATTTATTTTCAGTGATTAAATTTTCGGGCGTTAAGCGTTCAGCTTTTCTTACCAGCTTCCTCCTGCTCCGCCGCCGCCGCCGCTTCCTCCGCCAAAACCTCCGAAACCGCCGCCACCGCCTCCGGACCAGCCACCACCACCAGACCATCCGCCCCTGCCGCTGCTGCCGAGCATATTACCAATAATGAAGGGCAGCACACCCGTGCGGCTGAACATACCACCACCGCCCTTTCCGCCGCCCCGGCTGATGAGGATGAATATGATTACAAAAAAGAGGATAACGCCCAGGATATTCCCTCCGCCTTTACCACGTTGTCCGCGCTGGTCATATCCTGCCGGTGCCTTGTATTCCCCGCGGGAGGCCTTGATGATCGCATCGGTAGCGAGATCAAAACCGCGATAGTAGTTCTGTTGCCTGAAATTGGGAACAATTTCATTATCTACAATCTGTTTCGCTGTAATGTCCGGCACCACTCCTTCCATCCCGTATCCCGTGGCAATAAAAACTTTATGATCCTGGATGGCCGCCAGGATCACCAGGCCGTTATTCGTATTCTTGTTCCCTACTTTCCAGTCGCGGAGGATTTTCAGGGCATAATCATCAATGGCATAGTCCCCCGTAGTAGGAACAGTAACTACGGCAATCTGGACGGAGGAGCTGTCGTCGTAGGCGACCAGTTTGTTTTCCAGATCCTGAACCTGATCGGCCGTCATCACATGGGCAAAATCATTCACCAGCCTGGGCGGACTGGGAGGCGCCGGTATGTTCTGCGCCACTGTGACCAGGCAAGTGAAAACCAGCAGAAACAATAATAATTTCTTCATGAAGCGGAATGGCTTTTACCTGCCGAAAACAATATCGTCCGGCAATTCATTAACGTCGGTTGGCCGGTCGAATGGAAAATGATGATTCAGTACGGCACCAATATCCAGAATAACTTTCACGATTGCATCCGCATGATGATCTTTTTGAAACTGGGAAAGAATATGTATGACTTCTTTCTTCCAGAATTCCTCACCCACTTTTTCGTGTATACCCTGATCACCGAAAATGGCCAGCTGCCTGCTTTTAACCGCCACATAAATCAGAACCGCATTGCGGTTGCTGGTCTGATCCATTTTCATGAATGCAAACACTTCCGCAGCACGGTCCAGCGGATCCACAAAGCGGCACCGGCTTTCCACATATATACGGATCTCCCCGCTCGTCTGCTGTTCAGCTTCCCGGATGGCATCAACGATCCGTTTTTTTTCCTGATCGGAAAAAAGATCCTTTTTTGAAAAAAACGGAATTTTCAACACGTTGGTATTATAGCGGTGGATAGCATGTTATTGCGGTTATCAGAACTGTACATCCGGCGCTTTCTCAGATCCCGGTTCCGATTGGAAGTATCCTTTGGCATGGAAACCAAACATGCCGCTAAATACATTATTCGGAAAAGTACGGACCGTCTGATTGAAATCCTGTACAGCCGCATTGAAATCATTCCGTGAAACTTTGATCCGGTTTTCGGTCCCCTCCAGTTGCGCCTGCAGGTCCCTGAAATTCTGGGTCGCCTTCAGATCGGGATAAGCTTCAGCTACAGCCAACAACTTACCCAGGGCACCGCTCAGTCCGGCCTGTGCCTGCTGGAAAGCTGCAATTTTTTCAGGCGAAAGATCATTCGCATTGATTTGCACCTGGGTCGCTTTGGCCCGGGCTTCTATAACATTGGTCAGGGTGGTCTGCTCGAAATTTGCGGCTCCTTTCACTGTATTTACAAGGTTTGGGATCAGGTCGCTCCTGCGCTGGTAATCACTCTGCACATTGCCCCATTTGCCTTTTACATTTTCATCCTTGGTGACCAGGCTATTGTATCCGCTGCAGGCGCATCCGCCGAATAAAAGTATTACAGCTACGATAATAATAAGCGTGAGGTTACGCGTACTCATAAGATGGTTTTTTTGTTAGATGATAAATGTAACAATTTCCTGAGAAAGAAGTTCAGCAGCTGGATTATTATGATCCCCGGCTGATCGCCGCAATGCCGGGCAGTTCTTTTCCTTCAAAGTATTCCAGCATAGCCCCGCCGCCGGTTGACACATAACTCACTTGGCCGGCCAGACCGAACATATTGACGGCTGCCACGGAATCCCCGCCACCAACCAGTGAAAAAGCACCGGTTTTTGTGGCTTCCACCACAGCCAGTGCAATCGATTTAGTACCATGGCGGAAACTTTCCATTTCAAATACGCCCATGGGGCCGTTCCACAGGATGGTTTTGGACCTTCGGATCACGTTGGTAAATTGTTCGCAGGCATTCTGACCGATATCGAGGCCCATCCAGCCATCCGGAATGTTATTACTTGGAGACGCGGATGTTTGTGCATGGGCATCGAATTTATCCGCGATGATGGAATCTGAGGGAAGATGTATGCAGACCCCTTTTACAGCAGCCCTGGCTAAAAGTTCCAGTGCCGTTCCCACGCGGTCCGCTTCACAAAGTGAATTCCCGATATGTCCTCCTGCCGCTTTCATAAACGTATACGCCATACCGCCGCCGATAATGATATCAGTGGCCCTTTCCAGCAGGTTTTCGAGGATAAGCATTTTATCAGACACTTTTGCGCCACCGATGATGGCCACAAAAGGTTTACCGGCCTGGTGCATAACTTTCTCTGCGCTTCTCACTTCCGATTCCATCAGCAGTCCAAACATTTTCTTATCGCCGGGAAAGAATTTTGCGATTACGGCGGTGGAAGCATGTGCCCGGTGTGCCGTACCGAAAGCGTCGTTTACATATACATCACCAAGTGCTGCCAGTTTTTTGGCGAATCCTTCATCCCCCTTCTCCTCTTCTTTATAAAACCGGAGATTTTCCAGGAGCAGCACTTCGCCCGGCTTCAGCATACCGGCTGTGAGACGGGCTTGTTCGCCGATACAGTCATTTGCAAACAAAACCTTCACCCCGCCGAGCAGTTCCGAAAGATGTTTGACCAGGTGACTGAGGGAATATTTATCCGTCGGACCGTCTTTTGGCCTGCCGAGGTGTGACATCAGGATCACACTTCCGCCATCCTTTAATATTTTCTGAATCGTGGGAACGGCCGCACGCATCCGGTTATCGTCGGTAATTTCGAATTGTTCGTTGAGGGGCACATTGAAATCTACCCGGATCAGGGCTTTTATTCCTTTGAAATTGAATTGGGAGAAGTCAGGCATGCGGTGATTATTTAAGGAAGGTATAAAAAAAGGATGCCGGAAAATTTCCGGCATCCAGGGTAAAACATTTATTTACTGATCAGTCCGGCGAAATAGTGCACTGTACGCACCAGTTGGCTTACATAACTCATTTCGTTATCGTACCAGCTGACGGTTTTCACCAGCTGTTTGTCGCCCACGGTCATCACCTTGGTCTGTGTGGCGTCAAAGAGGGAGCCGAAATGGCTTCCTACCACGTCGCTGCTCACGATTTCATCTTCGGTATAACCGAAGCTTTCGTTACTTGCAGCTTTCATGGCCGCGTTAATTTCTTCGGTCGTTACTTTCTTATTTAAGATGGTGGTGAGTTCAGTGAGGGAACCCGTCAGCACAGGCACACGCTGTGCGTTCCCGTCCAGTTTCCCCTTCAGTCTGGGAAGAACCAGCCCGATGGCTTTGGCGGCCCCGGTGCTGTTGGGAACGATATTCTGGGCAGCGGCACGGGCGCGGCGCAGGTCGCCTTTGGGGTGGGGCGCATCCTGGGTATTCTGGTCGTTCGTATAAGCATGTACGGTAGTCATGAAGCCCATTTCGATGCCAAAAGATTTATCAAGGGTATCTGCCATCGGCGCCAGACAGTTGGTCGTACAGGAAGCGCAGCTGATCACCGTTTCGGTACCGTCCAGGATAGCATGGTTCACGTTGAATACGATGGTTTTCAGGTCGCCGGTGGCGGGGGCTGATATTACGACGCGTTTTGCTCCGCCTTTTAAATGCAATTCGGCCTTTTCCTTATCTGCGAAAAAACCCGTGCATTCCAGGACCACGTCCACATCGTGATTTTTCCATGGAATTTCAGCAGGGTTTTTCTGGGCATATATTTTAATTTCATCGCCGTTTACGGAGATTGAATTTTCTGTAGATTTCACGTCTTCATTAAAACGGCCCTGTGCACTGTCGTATTTGAGGAGGTGCGCCAGCACTTTCGGACTGGTCAGGTCGTTGATGGCAACAACATCGATACCTTTCATATTATAGATCTGGCGGTAAACCAAACGTCCGATCCTGCCGAAACCATTGATCGCAACTTTTACTGTGCTCATAGCTTTGATAGTTTAAATTTTAGGATGCAAAGTTACGAAACAAAAACATTTGGGAAGTTATCGGGCCAGTCTATATCTTTGCAGGCCCTAAACGGCCAAAACCACTTGGGTTTAACTGTTTACGCCGCGTTGGTCAAGGGGTTAAGACGCATCCCTTTCACGGATGAATCACGGGTTCGATTCCCGTACGCGGTACCATACAGGTTTCATATCAGCACCTGACAATCGTTAAAAGCCGCCACGGTCAACAGTCTGGCGGTTTTTTCATTTTTCTCCCATTCGTTAAAATTCGTTGTTTTTCGTC
The DNA here is from genome assembly GCA_002413325.1 of Chitinophagaceae bacterium UBA5175. Classification (GTDB taxonomy): domain Bacteria; phylum Bacteroidota; class Bacteroidia; order Chitinophagales; family Chitinophagaceae; genus Puia. The sequence continues at coordinate 5,259 of DHWT01000256.1, forward strand.
GTTTTTTGCGGCGTTTGATTTGCGCTTTTTGGCAATCTCTTTCCGGATCACTCTCCTGGCCTATTACCAGATCCCGAACCTAAAAACTGCTACCCTATGAATCTGCCTGCAACTGCTGTCGTCCATAACCGGTGCAGGAAGACCAATAAAACCGGTCTTTACCCCATTCACCTGAGGATTTCCATTAATCGGGTGAACAATTAGGATCCGATACCCATTCCATCCAACATCAGCTGGAAACAATGGCTGGGTGAAAATGACAACCGGGTCAGAGACGATCATCTTTCCGACATTTTTGATTTGTTGAAACAGTCAGGCCATTCTGAAAGATTCAATGCTTTTTTGCGGAATATATCCGGCGCCCGACGGACGAGCTGGAACCGGATATTTTTTGTACCTCAAACTGAACGAATATGGGTGTTTCTCTGATAACACAGGATGACCTCTCTAACAGGGTCGTGGCTGCATTGACCCAAACAGCAGAAGTGTTTCGATTTTTTTGCGGGATATGGGTGTCCCCAACCCGAATTATTTAAGTAGTTTCCGTTGGCCATTTTTTAAAAAGCAAAACCTTAATGATGTCATTAATTACGAAAGAAAATATCGCCGTGTAGGCAAATACAATCAATGTTTGTGATAAAGGAATCGGCTTGAACCCCAGGAATCCAAAAGTTGAGAGGAGTACTCCAAGGATAAAATCTCCTATAAGCAGCAATAAAAGTGTTTTACTTGGATTTGATTGCCAGAAATGTCCCTTTTCCCTTACTATAATTATGGAGAAAATCGCAAAGAATAGTAATATCTCAAAGCAAAACGTGCTCAGCGCTTCACCATCTGCATTCAATCGAAACCGGTCCAAACCGATGAACAGGATCCCGAACGACTCTAATGTCATCAGTAAGCCCACAACAACACCAATTTTGGCTAACCCATTGATATTCCATTTTGCCGGTTTTTCAGAACCTTTTACATTGTCAGTTGCCAGGGATATCTTCACGAAATCTGTCATGAAAATCATCAGAAGCATAGCGGAAGCAGAAATTACATATTTTCCCAAAATCAGGAAGGCAACAACAACAAAACAGGTTTTTAAAATGGTACGGGCTATTTTATTCAATATCCAGGTATTTATTCGTTCGAACATCATTCTCCCCACTTTAATCGGGCTCAATATGTTCACCAAACCTTCTTCTGTTAATACGATACTGGCGGCACCTTTGGCAACATCCGTAGCACTGCGAACCGCAATCCCTACTTCGGCCTGTTTTAATGCCGGAGCATCGTTCACTCCGTCTCCGGTCATGCCAACAATATGACCTTTTGCCTGGTATGCTTTTACTATATCATATTTGTCCTTTGGATAAACCTCCGCAACACCATTACTTTTTTCCAATAGTTCAACAACATCCCCTTTATCCGTCTTTTGTAATGCAGACGCCAATATGATTGCATCACCAATATCTACCTCTTTTGCAATTTCTAAAGCAATGGGAAGTGCATCACCTGTGAGCATATTAACGGATATTCCCAACTTCCGAAGTTCATTAATTAACTTTTTAGAATCAGCTCTGGGGGGATCATGTAAGGCTACTAATCCCACAAACTGAGGTTTGTCATTCAGGTTAGCTCTGGCAACTGCCAGCGTCCGGTAACCTTCTTTTCCAAACTCATCGATCTTTAATCCCCAGTCTGCAGTGGATTTTTGATCTAAAGCACAAACCTGTGCAATAACATTAAATGAACCTTTCATGACTTTGAATTCTTCATTGTCTTTTTTTATTTCTGCTTCTGTTTTTCTGTTTTGCGGGTCAAATGGAGTAAAAGTCTTTTGCACATAATACTTCAAAATATCTTTCTGTTTTGCAGCGTCGATAAAAGCCATATCTATGGAATCGTGATTCGCTTCCTGGGACGCCAAAGCCCCAAAGCGCAAGACATCGTCTTCTGTAAAATCTTTGGCAGCATCCAGTTTAGCAATGGATAGTTTATTGATTGTTAAAGTGCCCGTTTTATCTACGCACAGAATGTCCATACTGGCTGCATCATCCGGCGCGTTCAGCCGGGTAATTAAGACTCCCTGTTGAACCACTTCTTTTGATCCCAAAGCCATGCATACCGTAAACATCGCTGTCAAAGCAACCGGAATTGCCCCAAGCAATAACACAAGCATCAACGGGAGAATTTCCAACATATTGACGCCTTTGAAATAAGAAGCAATCAGAGCGATGACCAACAGGGTACCAACAATGATCAAAAGCCATTTTACAACCTTTGAAATAATCTCTTCGATATGCGATTTCGGCCCGGCAGCTTTCACCAGTTCAATCGTCTTGCCGTATTTGGTATTGGCTCCGGTTACAGTTACCATTCCGGTGGCTTCACCTTTCGTAACAATTGACCCGGAAAATATATTTTCCCCGGGTTTTTCATCAATTTCAAGTGATTCGCCTGTCAATGCCGATTGGTCAATTTTTATTTCCCCCTGTATGATCTTTACGTCTGCCGGCACAAAATCACCAATCCGGATTCTAATGATATCACCCGGCACTAAATCTCTAGCCGCCAGAGTTTTCCAAATTCCGTCCCTTAATAATTTTACATTTATCTGCAATCTTTGTTTCAATGCTTCCACCGCATTCGAGGCATTGTGTTCCTGTATAAAACCAATGATCGCATTAAAAAGAAGTAATGCCAATACGATGTATGCGTCCAGGTATCTATGCAAAAACCAGGATAGAATGACTATCAATTCCAACATCCAGGCACTCAGGCCCCAGAATTTCTTGATAAACAAAAGAAATGAGCCGGTTTTTTTTCCAAGCACTTCATTGTAACCATACTGTTTAAGCCTGCTTTCGACTTCGCTTTGATTTAAACCTTTGGCGGGATCTGTATCCACCAGATTTATTTTATTTTCCGGATTCATATCTAAAAAATTCAGGCAGGTTAAGAAAAAAGGCTTGTGGCTAA
>DHWT01000256.1:8550-8903 GCA_002413325.1 Chitinophagaceae bacterium UBA5175
TGCAAAGCCGGTGTTAATTGAATGTTCTCATTAAGTAAATCTGTGAATTGTATCATTATCTTAAATGCCATTTAGATCAGATACTTTTGGGTTTTGCCAATGATGTCATTTCCCGGGTAAAAGTGTCCCGGCCCCTATAAACCGGACAGTTTGCTAAAGATGGTCTGGCAGTTCTCCACGGTCCCTGCATTTGGAAACTAAAAAAAGGAAGCTGCACCACTTAAGGATGCAGCTTCCCGCTGAAAAAGCACTACAACGCTACTGCCAGTGTTCCGGTATTACCTGGAACATCGGTTGCTATGGCATTGATTTTACTTCCGGCCAGCAGGGCATTTGCCTGCGTAGTCGTGTAG
>DHWT01000219.1 GCA_002413325.1 Chitinophagaceae bacterium UBA5175
TTATACTTTAAGTTTTATCCCTTCAGATACTACCTATAAACCGGCATCTGTGAATGCGGCCGTAACCTTAGGACAAATAACCCTGGTGGATACAGTTCATCTTCAGCATTAGTCTGGTTCAATAAGCCATTTTAATACTTTTGAAAAAAATCCCCCTGAAGTGGGGGATTTTAATTTGTCCCTTATGAACGAACCGGGTCACCCGGTTAATGGATTTATGAATTACATAATACAGCCTTCATTTTTTTAATATCCCCCGGGGTCGTACGGCAGCATCCGCCTATTAGTGTGGCGCCGGCCTGGTGCCATTGAAGGGCTTCTTCTGCAAAATCAGCATGTATGACACCGGGAAGCCAGCACTTATTTTGGGGATCCCAATTTTCTCCTTTATTCGGATAAGCCACTACAGGTTTATTGCTGGCAGTCGCCGCTATTTGCACCAGTGATTTAACATATTGGGGGGCTGTGCAATTCACGCCAACAGCAACTACCTGGTCTGATTCGTTAGCCAATGCTGCACATTCCGCAAAACCGGCTCCGCTGCAAACTTCTTTTTCATTTTTGCAGCTAAAGCTGATCCATGCCTTCAAACCAGGAAATTCTTTTAGCAAACGGATCAGGGCAATGGCTTCTTCCGGACAGGGTATGGTTTCACAGGCAAGTAGATCCGCGCCGCTTTCTGCAAACACTTTCATCCGCTCGCGATGGAATGATATCAGTTCCTCTACACTCAGGCCATAATCTCCGCGATATTCCGAACCATCTGCCCGTGATGCTCCATACGGCCCCACGGATGCGGCAATTAAGGGATCAGGACCCTGAATGAAATGGCGTTCCCTCGCTTCTTCCCTTGCCTGAACTGCCAGCAGGGTCGCAAGCTGCATCAGCTCGGTTGCTTTTTCCCTGCTGAAACCCTGTTTTGAAAATCCGTCATAGCTGGCCTGGTAGCTGGCCGTTGTAATGATATCTGCACCGGCTTTCAGATAATCCAGATGAACCTGTTTTATTAACATGGGATTCCCGGTAAGCAATTTGGCCGACCATAAAGCATGATTCAGATCGGCGCCTCTGTTTTCAAGTTCTGTAGCCATAGCGCCGTCTAACATGACGACACCGCATTTTTTAATAAACGGAGTGAAAATATCCCAATTCATGAAATGAATGTAAAGAATAAAAGTAAAAATCCGCTTTGCAGTATTTTTGATATGAACCACGGATCTTATGACGTGTCATTTAATTTTTGATTATTGTGGGAGGGGGTTAATGGTTTGAAGGAGATGAATGTTATTAGCAGACTGCATTTGGTCTATACCGGAATCAGGGCGGGTTTAATTTCATTTTTCCGGTCCGGTTCCTGTTCCAACATGCGGCTCCCTAAAATTTTTTCCAGATCCTCCTTAAAAATGACTTCTTTCTGAAGTAGCAATTCAGCTACCCGGGTGAGTGATTCTTTATTCCGGATCAGCAGTTGTTTTGTTTGCCCGTACAGGTCGGTTACCATTTTTCGGACTTCTTCATCTATCAGTTTACCTGTTTCTTCACTGTAAGGTTTTTGAAACCCCGTATCCCGCTGCCCGGAAGAATCATAAAAACTGACAGGGCCTATTTTTTCATTGAAACCATAATAGGCAACCACCATATAAGCTTCTTTGGTCACTTTTTCCAGATCATCCAGCGCGCCGGAGGATACTTCACTGAAGATCACTTCTTCGGCTGCACGACCACCTAAAGTGGCGCAGAAATGCTCTTTGAATACGTTCAGGGTCCTCAACTGTTTTTCCTCGGGTAAATACCAGGCTGCCCCCAATGACTTACCCCTGGGAATGATAGAAACTTTTACCAAAGGGTCCACTGTTTTCAGTAACCAGCTTACCACGGCATGCCCTGCTTCATGGTATGCGATCACTTTCTTTTCTTCAGGGGAGATGATTTTACTTTTCTTTTCCAGTCCGGCCACAATCCGGTCAATGGCATCTAAAAAATCCTGCCGTGCAATTTTATCTTTTTTTCTGCGGGCAGCAATCAGGGCAGCTTCATTGCAGATATTGGCAATATCTGCCCCGGAAAATCCAGGCGTCTGGCCTGCCAGAAACGTAACATCGATGGTTTCATCCAGAATAAGCGGCCGCAAATGAACTTTAAAGATGGCTTCCCTTTCTTTGATGTTGGGAAGTTCCAGGTAAATATGCCTGTCGAACCGGCCGGGACGAAGTAATGCAGGATCCAGCATATCGGCCCGGTTCGTTGCTGCTAATACGATGACACCTGTATTGGTGCCAAATCCGTCCATTTCGGTCAGCAACTGGTTCAATGTGCTTTCACGCTCATCGTTGGATCCGGAAAAGTAGGCATTCCTGCTTCTGGATCTTCCGATGGCATCAATTTCATCTATAAAAACGATACAGGGCGCTTTTTCTTTCGCCCTTTTAAATAAGTCACGCACACGGGAAGCACCTACCCCCACGAACATTTCAACAAATTCTGAACCCGATATGATAAAAAAGGGTACCTGGGCTTCTCCGGCAACCGCTTTCGCGAGCAAAGTTTTACCTGTACCCGGAGGCCCCACCAATATCACACCTTTTGGAATTTTGGCACCCAGCCGGGTGAAGTCCTGCGGATTTTTGAGGAAATCAACGATTTCCCTGACTTCCATTTCAGCCTCATCCAGTCCGGCCACATCATCAAATGTAAATGTGCTTTTATTTTCCTTATCCAGCAGGGTGGCTGTGGATTTGCCAAAGCTAAAAGGGGAGGAACCTCCCGGGCCGCCGGTTCCTGCCTTCCTGAATAAGTATTGCCAAAGGGCGAACATCAATATCAGGGGCAATACCCATTCCAGAATATTCCAATACCAGTTTGATTTTTTTACATACAAAACCGATATATTTTCCCTATTTGGCAGTTTTTTTTCCGCAGCTTCCAGATTCCGGTCAAAGGTCTCGACCGAACCGATCTGGATCACATAATGCGGACCGGGATTGGGTTCCCTGCCTAAAATGGGTTTGAATACGTCTTTGAAAGCGGAGTCGTTCCGGAATTCCTTTTTTAAGAATATTTCCGCATATTCCTGGTTTACTACAACGATCTTTTCAACCGCATTTTTAACCAGTATGTTTTTCTCGAATTCCTGCCAACTGATCTCTCTCGCCGGTTCGGATTTAAACAGCATTTGAATCAATATCAGCCCGCCGAGAACCAGTAACCACCACAAGTACCGGTTTATTCCGGATGATGGTTCTTTTTTTGGTTTAATATCCTTTTTTTGATCAGCAGCCATTTACCCGGGTAATGTAATGGCAGCCTTGGCCATGATATTTATTTCGTGCTCTGCCAACTGGGACAGGCGATCGTCAATTTGCTTTTCATTCACCTCTGCTTCCCTGAAAAAAGCCGACTGTTTTTCCATACCCAGTTCTCTGGCAAAAGCTGCGGCCGTGCCATACATGCTGATTTTAAAATGATTGATCGCCTGGATACAGGATAACAGACAGGCATCCTTTACTTCCGCACTTTTACAGTCGGACAGTTTTTCTTTCGCTTCTTCGATAAAAGCATGCATGATCCGGTTGTTCAGGCTGAGTGAATTGATTTTCTCTTCTTCAAAAAAGCTTTCCAT
>DHWT01000280.1 GCA_002413325.1 Chitinophagaceae bacterium UBA5175
ATCGATTTCTGGGCAAGCTGGTGTGGCCCCTGCCGCCATAATAATCCACGCCTGGTTAAACTGTATAATAAATACCAGGGTAAAGGACTTGAGATCTACGGGGTTTCCCTGGATGAGGACAAGGACAGCTGGAAAAAAGCGGTGCAACACGACCGCCTAAACTGGATCCAGGTGATCGATGATAAGGGATGGGAATCTCCTTCTGCTGCTTTGTATGGAGTGGATATGATCCCTTCTTCTTTCCTGATCGACCGGCAGGGTGTTATTCGAACGATGAATGCCGAAGGGCCGGAACTGGAAAACCGTGTCAGGGAATTACTGAAAGATTAGCAGCCTGTTGCGGTTCGCAGGCCATGGTTTCGGTTTCTGTTTCCAGCGTCACGTGCTGGATATTGAGATGCAGCAACTGGTGTTTGATTTCCTTCTTAATTTTCTCCTGGGCTTCCATGCCGATTTCCCCTTTTAATACCACATGGCCGGTCAGCGCATTTTCTGTTGTACTCAGTGCCCAGATATGGATATGATGGAAATCCTGCACACCGGGAATTTTTTCAATCGTTTCCTTTACGGAACGTAAATGAATGCCCAGTGGGACCGCGTCCAGCGATAATCGTAAACTGTCCCTTAACATACTCCAGGTGCTGAATACAATCACAACGGCCACCAGTATTCCCAGCAGGGGATCTACCCAGTACCAGTTTGTATAAATGATAATGATCCCGCCAACTACCAGGGCAGCTGAAACAACGGCGTCGGACATGAGGTGCAGAAAAGCGCTTTTAATATTGAGATCATTTTCTTTATTACGGAAAAAAAGCAGGGCCGTGACGGTATTGATCAGAATGCCCACAGCTGCAACGATTGAAATGGTTTTACCGGGCAGCGGTTCGGGCTGGATCAGCCTGTGAATCGACTCATACAGGATGGCGCCAATCGAAATCAGCAGGATACCCGCGTTCAGCAGGGCCACTAGAACGGTCGTTTTCTTATAGCCATACGTGTAGGTGGTATTCGATTTCACCTTCATCATCCGGAAAGCAAACAGAGATAACCCGAGACTGGCAACATCTGCCAGGTTATGACCTGCGTCGGAAAGCAGGGAAAGGGAATGAATCACCAGCCCTACTACGGCTTCGATCACAACAAAGGCCATGTTAAGAATGATGCCTGCAATAAAAGCCGTATTTACGGAACGGAGTTCCATAACATGTCCATGCGCATGGCCATGGTGGCTATGGGAATGACCAGAATGATTGTGGGAATGTATTTCTTCCATAAAATTCCAAAGGTAACAATTAACAGATTATTACCTGCCGGATGGTCCGGGTAGGAAACCACAGTATAAAAATTTCTACATTTGCGGCCAGTTCCCATACCTTTCTGCCAGGACCTCTTAATGCGCACCCTGATCCATTATGTAAAATCAAAATGTGTTTCTTATGTCTTTCAATTTAATTGAATCGGTTAAAGAAGTTCTTTCCGTTGACATGACGAACAAAATAGCGGGCATGCTGGGTGAAAGTTCTATGAATGTGCAACAGGCATTACAGGGGATCATTCCCACCATTATGACCGGTATTTTATTGAAAGCGGAAGCCGGTGATGTGCAGGGAACATTGAATCTTGCCACAGATGCCAGCCGGATCGATATTCCATATAATCTGAATTCCCTGGCCGGCGGGGCCGGCAGTTCCAGGGGTATGGATTTTCTGAAAATCCTTTTCGGGGAAAAAACGACCGTCCTGTCCGAAGTCATTGCCGCTTATTCCGGTGTCAGCATTCAATCGGCATCATCCCTGATGAGTGTTGCGGCTCCTGCTGCAATTGGTGTTTTGGGAAAACATATACTGGATACTAATATGAATGCAAGTGGTTTGCGTTCTTTCCTGAAAGGTCAAAAGAAAAAGATCCTGCATGTAATGCCAACCAGCATTTTCCTGGAAGGCATCATGGGCCTGGAAAATCTGTCTGATATCAGCGGGAAATTTTCTGGCAGCGAGGGTGTCGAAAAAAAATCCACCGCCGGATCGAAATGGGTCCTGCCCCTCATAATAAGCCTGATTGCCTTTGGTATCATCTGGTATATTTTAAATATGCAAAAACCTTCCGGGATCCAGCTACCTCCCGTTACGGATACCGTAGTCCCTGTGAAAGATACGTCTGCAGCCAGGCCGGCTCCCGTTTATGCTTTTTCAGTTAAGCTACCCGACGGTACACCCTTAAATGCAAAAAAAGGAGGTATTGAAGACCAGCTCCTCAATTTTTTTAATGATCCGAACAGCAAGCCATCACGCAGGTTCCCCTATAATTTTGACCTGCTGGTTTTCAATAACGGTACGGCTGTGATCAACAAGGAAAGCATGACGCAGATACAAAATGTTGCATTGATTCTCAAAACCTACCCAAAAGCCAGAATAAAAATTGGTGGTTTCAACGACCGGGGAGGTGACAGTGTCATGAACAGGGCACTTACCGAAAGCCGTGTGGCTTCAGTGGCAGCTGCCTTAAAATCAGCCGGTGCCTATCCGGGCCAGATACTCAGTGCGGAAGGATTT
>DHWT01000298.1 GCA_002413325.1 Chitinophagaceae bacterium UBA5175
GCTGAGATTATTTATTAAAGAATTCTGGGTAAGGGGACTGCTTTGTTTTCTTTTTATGATGGTATGGTATGTTCTTGTCCGGTTTTCGTTTTATAGCCCCATGGCCTCAGATGCATGGGGGGCTCCCTGGTTTGTTGGTGGATTATTATTACTGGAAGCTATACGCAAATCATATTATAATAAAAGTAATTCCGCATTCGCAGGATATGTGATCTTTTTTTCATTTGTGACTGCAATCGGAAACATGTTCCGGGAATCCAATGCTGTTTTATGCATATTGCCTTTTTTTATACTTAACCCGTTAAAAAATTTAAATATTACTTCAGATAAATTGAATTTGTCGCAGGGAGTTGCTTTATTCAGGGATAAATTGAAATTATATTTCAACCGGCAGACATCTTTGTTATTTATCCCTGTAATATTTATTTTTTTTTCCAATGTCCTGATAAGCAGGTGTATATCACCCATTGATCCGGGGGCCTACTCTTATATGTTAACGGCTGTTTCCTGGTTGTATACCAAATCGCTGGCAGAATATTTATTGGGAATTTTTATAGCTTATGGACCATTAATTTTATTAGTGCCATTTTTTTATAAGCAATACAAATCGTTATTGTGGGAAAGGCAGGAATTATTGATATTGGTGATTTTATCTTTTTTATTGGGATTCATTGGAGGAACAGATACCGAGCGTATAACTTTCATGACGGGGTTCCCCGTTATTTTGGTTTTAATGGGGATTTCAATACGAAGTATTTTTAATTCATCTCAAAGATGGTGGTTATACATTTTATTTATCCTGCAATCCATTTCTTACCGTTTTTTTTGGAACCTGCCGGATTATCCTGTAGAGAAAATACATACCCCTTTCCCCGTATTTGGTTTCATGAGCAGTCATTTCCACTACATGAATCTTTATTCCCATTTTGGAGATTTTAAAGTGCAGGTAATTTTATTATTGGAATACATCATTTTATTATTTGCCACCTGGTATATATTGTACAATAAGGTGGTTTTTAAAATCAGAAGGCGTTCTTATCACCTTTGATGCTGGCCAGAATAGTTAACAGGATGATCCTCAAATCAAGATACAACGACCAGTTTTCCATATACCATGTATCAAACTCCACTCTCTTTCTCAGTAACTCATTGTCTTTAATCTCACCCCGGTAACCATTTACCTGCGCCCATCCGGTGAGGCCAGGTTTAACGAAATGCCGGATCATGTATTCCTTGTATAATTCAGCAAATTCTTCTGTATGCTTCAGCATATGTGGTCTGGGACCTACCGCGGACATATCTCCCATGAAAATATTGAAGAATTGGGGAAGTTCATCGATATTGGTTTTTCGCATGATCCGGCCAAGCCGGGTTATCCGGTTATCATTCCTGCTTACCTGTATGGAATCGGCTTCATTATTTACTTTGAGACTTCTGAATTTTATGCAACGGAAAGGCTGGTTGTTTTTGCCGGATCTCATCTGGATAAAGAATACGGGGCCCCGGGAGTCCAGTTTGATCAGTATGGCAAGCAGGGGTACCAGCCAGGAAAGGATACATACAATTACAAATGTGCTTAATATAATATCAACGGCTCTTTTTTTAATCCTGTTCCCGGTATCTTCCAGTGGTTCTTTCCTTAATGATAATACAGGTATATCATTTATAAAATCCACATGTATATTCCGGTTAATAAAAATATGGTAATCCGGTACGAATTTGAAATACACAAATTGTTTCTCAGCTTCTTTGGCAAGTTCATATAAGTACGGATAGTTCTCCGGGACCAGTGTGGAATATATTTCAGTAACCTGGTGGTCCTTTACGAAATCCATGCATTCTTTCAGGTTATTGAATACCCTCAATTCCTGCGTGTCATGTATTATTCCCTGGTCATCAAAACAACCGGCCAGCTTGACCAGTTTGGCTTCCTTCTGAAAATAATTGATTAAGCGGGCAGAAACTTCATTGTAACCCAATACGACCACATTTTTCGCAAGGCTGAATTTACTGCGTAAGGATATAACCATCAGGTTAAAAACAATTCGGTTGAAAAGTAAGATGGTTGCAAACCCGGTAAAGCAGAAAATAATAAAGAACCGGGAGAATTGATAGTGGTATATGAATATAAATAAAAGCAGGCCCGCAGTTGTAAAAAGGAAACATTTAAAAGTCCTCTTAAAAAAAATTTCAAAATCAAGCCAGTTCTTACTCATGTACAGCTGGGTTAAGTAAACAAAGGTCATCCAGGTGAGGTTGTATACCGCAAAAAACAGATAATATTCCCGCTGGTTGAATGCATCCGCCTTGAATATGGCTATGCTGGCAAACAACAATACCAGGTTCAGGGAGATGATGTCCCATAACCATAATAAAGTGCGGAAAAAAGTAAAGGAGGACTTGTTCATTAACTGAATTGGCTTTAAGTTTTGTTTTTCACCATTTTAAATTATAAAAGTTAAGACTGGCAGGAATACAAGCTTCTCAATATTTCAAAATTTTCGAAAAAGTTTCAATTACTTTTTCAATATCATCATCCTTCATGGGTACAAATAGGGGTAATATAATGGATCTGTCACATGCTTTTTCCGAAACAGGAAGTGACAATCCTGCATATTCTTCCTTATAAGCCGTTTCCCTGTGTGTTGTCATGATTCCTCTGCGGGTTGAAATGCCTGCATCCAGCATTTTCTGCATGATCTCGTTCCGGTTTTGAGGACATTCGTCTTTCAGGTAAATACTGTACGACTGGTAGTTGCTGAAAAATCCTTTTTTTTCCTTGGGCAACTGAATTCCCGGAATCCCTTTAAAAGCTTTATGGTACCGCGAAGCTATTTTCCTTCTTTTAGCTATGAGCCAGTCAAGTTTTTCCAATTGTTTAATGCCCACAGAGGCCTGAATGTCGGTCAGCCTGTAATTGTAACCGACTTCCAGGTGATCTTCAAAGATCAATTTGGAAGATTCATGCCTTGTACGGTCATTTACAGACATTCCATGCTGTCTGAGTAATTTCAAACGGTTATAATATGCCTCATTGCTGGTAGTAATCATGCCGCCGTCGCCGGTTGAGATTACCTTCCTTGGATGAAAGGAAAAGCAAACGAGTTCAGAATGGCTGCCTATTTTCTTTCCTTTATAGGAAGAGCCGGCAGCACAGGCAGCGTCTTCAATCAGCTTCAGGTTATATTTAACCGCCAGATCTTTAAATACATCTATATCGGCCGGCATTCCGATCTGGTGTACAAGAAGAATGGCTTTTGTTTTGGCAGTTATTCTTTTTTCGACATCCTGTATATCGAGGTTATAGTTGGTAGGATCAATTTCAGCAAATACAGGTTTAGCGCCAACATATTTGATGGAATTGGCAGTAGCAATATAACTCATGGAAGGACATATCACTTCATCTCCCGTACCGACACCCGCTACGATCATCGACAGGTGAAGTGCTGTTGTACAATTGGAGACGGCAACCGAGTATTTTGCACCGGTATAATCGGCAAATTTTTGTTCAAACTCGGCAACACGCGGGCCCTGGGTTATCCATCCGGACAGAATGGTTTCGTAAGCAGCTTTCGCTTCTTTTTTTGTCAGGTAAGGTTTGGCTATTGGTATCATTCGGTTACAGTTATTTTATTTTTTTCAAAATACCATGCACTCAGCTCCTTCATCCCCTGGTCCAGGGATATAGTGGGTATGAATTTAAGTAATTCCTTCGCTTTACTGATATCTGCCAGTCTGCGGCTAACCGGGTTAATCGAATTACCCTCCCTGAACTCGGGCCGGAGGGATGAGTGGTTGACTTTTAGCAGTACTTCCAGTAATTCTTTAAGGCTGGTTTCTTCGCAATTTCCGATGTTAAAGGCTTCATCGGTTACGTCTGCCTGCAAAGCCGCTATATTGGATTTAGCGATGTCTCTTACATAAACAAAATCCATTGTTGTTGAGCCATCCCCAAAGATGACCGGATTCTTCCCATCGCGTATGCAATCCAGCCATTTTATCATGACTTCTGTATACTTGCCATCCGTATCCATACGGGGGCCGTATGCATTAAAATAGCGCAAGGCAACATAATCCAACCCGTACATGAATTTGAAACTGCGGAAAAGTTGTTCCCCCCACATTTTGGCTGCTCCATAGAATGTCTGGTTATTATAGGGATTATCCGTTTCGGGGGTAGGGAAGTGCTGAGCAAGTCCATACACAGAAGCACTGGAACTGTAGATTACTTTTTTTACTTTATGCTTTACACATAGGGTGGCTACTTCAAAAGGTGATTTAAGCATCACTTCAAAACCTTCCCTGGGATTGGCAGCACAGGAATTAATACGAAGTGCAGCCATATGGAAAACATAGTCTGTTCCAGCAATGCCATTTTCCAGTAATTCTAAATCCCGGATATCACCATGGTGAAATTCCACTATCGGATTATTAATGAAGTTTTTCATGTTTGCAAGACCTCCCCGTACTAAATTATCGATAATGATAATCTTCTTTGGCTGTAACGGGATGAGTTCTTCAATAACGTAGGATCCGATAAAACCGGCGCCACCGGTAACCAGGATCCTGCTGTCTTTTATTTTGTTTTGCATACAGGTTCGTTTTATTTAAAAATATTTGTCTGACTACAGTTCAACGATTTTATCAATAATGAAAACAGGTCTTTTGCGGCTGGCATCCAGGGTTCTCCAAAGGTATTCGGCAATAATGCCCAGGGAGATATTGGTGATACCAAACCCGATTGTCAGTATGGACATCAATGCGGGCCATCCACTGGCCAGGTCATGATAAACCAGCTTCCGGGTAACAATGTAAATGGTCCACAAAAAACCGAAAATGAACATCAGGATACCAATAATGGTGACCATACGGATCGGGGCATAGGAAAAAGCCACAAAGGAATCAATGAACAGCTTAATTTTTTTTGAAAGGGTCCATTTGCTGACACCCGATTTTCTTTCCTGTTTTTTATAGGAAATGGAAGTCTGCCGGAAACCCATACCCAGTATCTGAAGAAATATAGATGAATTCGCTTCTACGTTATGCTTAACCTGGTTTGCCACTTTTCTATTGAACATGACAATATCAAATCCTTTTTCCGGGAAATTGCTGAACGCAAACTTTTTCATGAGGTAGGCATACAGGGCAGAAAATGATTTCTCTCCGAAAGATGTTTTAGTGCTCTCCCGGTGCGCCCAGACGATTTCATTCCCGGCTTTTGTCTTTTCTTCCATCTGTAAGATCAGTTCCAGAGGGTCCTGCAGGTCGGCATAATTAAAACAGACAAGGTCTGCATCTGAAATGGAAATTCCTGCACGTAATGCGGCATGGGATCCAAAGTTGCGGGAGAGACTGATTATTTTGGCTTTATATGTAATGTGATGCATTTCCTGCAACCTTTCTGCAGAGCCATCCTTTGAACCGTCATTTACGAATATGACTTCCGGCCTGAGCGCCGGGTGTTCTCCAAAAAATGCATTCAGGTTATCCACCAGATAGGGGATTCCTTCATACTCATTATAAATGGGTATGATAACGGAGACATAATGGTTGTTTGACTCATGCATGTATATCCTGTTTGAATCTGACACGGATGCTTTTTATGAATTCTGCCGGGGCCATCCTTTTCCCGTTATATTCAATTTCCTGTATTTCAAGCATACCTTCCCCGCATGCCA
>DHWT01000267.1 GCA_002413325.1 Chitinophagaceae bacterium UBA5175
CTGATGATCAAAAGCAGTAAAATGAGTTACCTGCCCAGGCTGAATGCATTTGCAAACTACCAGTTTAATGATAACACGGCGCTGGGGTTTGGAAGCAACGCCTACCTGGCCGGCATACAATTGTCCTGGTCGATTTTTAAAGGCAACCAGACCCGGAATAAAATTGCCACCCAGAATCTCGAAAGGGATAAACTGGCAGAACAGCTTGCCAGTCAGAAAGACGAGGGTAATCTGGAATTAAGTAAAGCGTACCGCCAGCTGGAAGACGCACAATATAAAATAGCCCAGCAGAAAACCGCTGTGGATCAGGCAGATGAGGCTTTGAGAATCCTTCAAAACCGCTATCAGCAGGGCCTGGTGAATACCACGGATGTTTTGATGGCGCAGACACAGTTATCACAACAAAAACTGGGATATGCAGGTGCTGTATTTGCCAATAATGTTACAGTGGCTTACCTGCAATTTCTGACTTCAACCACGAACCAATAAATATTCAATAAACGATCATGAAATCTATAAAAAGCTCCATTCTATTTATCTTTTTGGGTTACGGTTTAATAACGCTTGTTTCCTGCTCGGGCAAAGGAGATCAGGCCAGAGATAACAATAATACAGATTCCCCTGTATTGGTTATACTGGGCAAACCCGGAGATGCCGGACACCCTGGTTTCAGTATCAGCGGGCAGGTGGAAGCTTCCCAGACAGCTAATATCAGCACCCGGGTGATGGGCTATATTACTACGCTGAATGTAAAAGTTGGGGACGCGGTAAAGAAGGGGCAGGTGATTGCCACTATCAGCAACAATGATATCCTGGCCAAACGGGCCCAGGCCGATGCCATGATTGAACAGGCACAGGCTGCTTTGAAGAACGCACAAAAAGATTATGATCGTTATACCGCTTTATACAATCAGCAGAGCGCCTCTGCCAAAGAATTAGATAACGCCACCCTGCAGTTCCATTCTGCGGAAGCGCAAGTGCAGGCAGCTGAACAAATGCGCAACGAGGTAAATGCCATGCTGGCCTATACTACATTAACAGCCCCCTTTTCAGGAACTGTTATACAAAAATCTGCTGATGCGGGCAGTATGGCCAATCCGGGTATGCCCATTGTAACCATAGAACAAAAAGGAACCTACCAGGTCAGCGCAGCGGTTCCGGAAACTGAAATTAATCAGTTAAAACAAGGAGAATCTGCTACGGTTACCATAAAATCCATTAATAAGACATTTAAAGGAAACATAGTACAGATCAATCAATCATCCCAGTTTACCGGCGGTCAGTATATCATTAAAATCAGCATCCCGGAAAAAGAAAAGAATGGTTTATACGCCGGTATGTATGCCACAGTTTCCCTTTCTTCCAAAAACCAAATAGAAACAAACCATGACGTTAATGAAATACTGGTGCCGGTTTCCAGTATTATCCACAAGGACCAGTTGAGCGGGCTGTACACTGTAAGCGCCGGGAATACTGCATTATTACGCTGGGTACGGCTGGGTAAAACCTATGGTGACCAGGTGGTCGTTTTATCAGGATTGGATAAGAACGAATCCTACATCGTACAGTCGGATGGAAAATTGTATAACGGTGTACCTGTAAAAGTGAAAGATTAAAATAAAGGTACCCGGTACTTAATAACAAGATCATTTTAAATAAACATATGCAACAGGGATTTTCAGGAAAAATAGCCAGTGTATTCATCAGGTCTAAGTTAACGATCCTGTTAATGATCGCCTTTTTACTGATTGGCGCTTACAGTACCTTATTAATTCCCCGCGAAGAGGAACCCCAGATTGAAGTACCCATTGCTGATATTATGGTGGGCTTCCCCGGTGCTGAACCAAAAGAAGTCGAAACGAAGGTTACGGCACCGCTGGAAAAAATTGTGTCGAACGTCAAAGGCGTGGAGTATGTGTATTCCACCACCCTGAAAGGCCAGTCCATGCTGATTGTTCAGTTTTATGTGGGTGAAGACGTGGAACGTTCACTGGTGAAACTGTACAGTGAGATAATGAAGAACATGGACAAAATGCCACCGGGTGTAACGCTGCCCCTGATCAAAACCAGGGCCATTGACGACGTACCGGTATTGGGTTTAACACTCTGGAGTGAAAAATACGATGATTATTCCCTGAAGCAGATCGGTGAAGCCCTGACCAATGAAATAAAAAAGATTCCCGATGTAGCTGCTGTAAACATAATCGGCGGACGCAGCCGTGAGGTAAAAGTGATCCTGGATAAGGATAAAATGGCTGAAAATCATGTTGATTATTTCAGCATCAGCAGGCAAATACAGGGAAGTAATGCACAATTGGTATCCGGCAATTTAATTATGCAGGATACTGCCTTCTCCGTGGAAACCGGAAACTTCCTGACCAATTCCGATGATGTGGCCAACCTGGTGGTCGGTTCCAATCAATCGCAACCGGTCTACCTCAAACAAATTGCCAGAATAGTGGATGGTCCTGAAACGCCCAGCCAATACGCTTATTTCGGGTATGGAAAAGCGGATACGGTCAGTTCGAACCGGTACAAATCGGAATATCCCGCCATCACCCTGTCCATAGCCAAAAAGAAGGGGGCGGATGCGATGAAACTATCCGAAAAGATACTGGCGAAGGTGAATTACCTTAAAAAGGATCTGATCCCCAATGATATCACGGTAACGACCACCCGGAATTACGGTGAAACAGCTTCTGAAAAAGTATCAGAATTATTGCTTCACCTGTTTATCGCCATCGTTGTGGTGACCCTGTTTGTCATGCTCGCCATGGGCTGGCGCGGCGGCCTGGTCGTATTTCTTTCTGTTCCCGTCACATTTGCCCTTACCCTGTTTTCCTATTATGTATTGCATTATACACTGAACCGGATTACACTTTTTGCATTGGTGTTCATTACGGGTATTGTTGTGGATGATTCCATCATCATTGCAGAAAACATGCACCGTCATTTCAAAATGAAACGCCTGCCTTTCCTGCAGGCAGCGATTTATGCGATTAATGAAGTAGGTAACCCGACCATACTGGCGACGTTCACGGTTATTGCAGCCGTGCTGCCCATGGCATTTGTATCCGGCCTGATGGGCCCTTATATGAGCCCCATGCCGATAGGCGCCTCCATTGCCATGATGCTGTCGCTGGTAGTCGCTTTGACACTGACCCCCTACCTGGGTTATATTTTCCTTCGTGAAAAGGATAAAAAAGGTAAGGAAAAACCACCGGTTGTCATAGAAAACACCGGCATATATAAGATTTACAAATCCATCATTCAGCCGATGCTCCAGACCCGATGGAAAAGATGGGCGTTTATAGTAAGTATCGTGGTGGTATTGCTTGGATCCATGATGATGTTCTATACCAAAGCCGTTGCGGTCAAAATGCTGCCCTTCGATAATAAGAACGAATTCCAGGTAATCATTGATATGCCGGAAGGTACCACGCTGGAAAAAACGGCTGCTGTTACCAAAGAATTATCTGAATATATCTCACATGAACCGCTGGTTAAGAATTACCAGGGTTATGTGGGTACGGCAGGGCCTATCAGTTTTAACGGCCTGGTACGGCATTACGACATGCGGCGTGGCGAT
>DHWT01000194.1 GCA_002413325.1 Chitinophagaceae bacterium UBA5175
CTGAATTTTGGCAAAGCCAGTAAGATCTGCAGGCAGATCCGAAATCAGCTTGTAACTATAAATCCGTCAAAATCAGGTAGTCGTGCGATGCACCGGTTTACCGGCGCCCTGAACAAATATATCGGCTGGCAGGAAAAACAGGATCCGGCTTCCCCTTCAGCATGCTGCTGGCACAGGCCGAAGCTTTCGCAAATAAGGTCCGGTAACCAAAATCTGGTCTTCTATATAAACCACGGGGCTGCGGCCGGGGTATTTGCAGGCAATGGTTTTCCCGTTCACCCTTCTGAATACCCATTGTTTGCCGATTGCGCCGGACCTATTTTTCATTACGATGTTGTCATTTAATTGTGCCCCGGTTGTAGTGCGTTTGTAATACAACAAAAAAAGAGCGCGTTTACGATTGCTCACGTCTCTTTACGCTTCTTTACGTCTCTTTACGTCTTTGGGAAAGATCTTTTATGCTAGGCAGGAGCAGGTATTTGACATGTGCCGGGCATCAGTGAGGTTCAAAAATCGTGCGAATTTTGATCTGGTTTGAATAGGTCCTTAATAGAAATTTCAACGTGAACTACTATCAGCATGGAAGAATATTAATGATGGGGAATTTACAAAATATCCCAATTTGTCGATAAGGATGAATTTGAAAAGGATAAATCAGATTTTGAGTCTTTCCTTAATCTCATCATTGATCTTTTGAGTAAGGTCGGCTGAAAAATCATCAATCCTTAAGGTTCCGTCTGTTGTGATTCGAAAATTGCCTTTTTCCTTTTCGATTTCTAATTCCAGAAAACGTAAAGTCCACATTAATTTACACTTTCCTAATTCGGCTTGTAATAATACTTTTCGCTGATGCAAATGATTAGCCATTATTACAAGAGGCTCGATGATTTTCTTTATCTTTAAACTGTCTGCGATTTAGTGTTACTTACATGTCGTCTGTAGAAATAACCAGGATTTCTATATCCCGTTAGAATATATATTAAAGCAAAATTTATTCAGATACTACATAGTAGATTTCATCTGAATGATGTTCCGGTGTTATTAATTGGGAGATCTGGCTCCAGAATTTATCCCTGTTTGGCATTTTTGACATTAGTTCCTGGCCTTTGGCTGAAGCTTTTGGGATATCATCCCAGTCTTTCAATTCACTTATGATCAGTACTTCCCTGCTGTCATGCCCATAGTAGTGCCTTATAATTCTTGTATTAAGGAAAAATGGGTTTTTGTCGTAAAAATTCTCTTTATAAATTTTAATTAATGAATCGATATTAGTATTCATGTTATCTGCGGTAAAATTCAGATAGCCTGTAAATACCATGCAAATTTTTCCGGGTTGTGAAGTTCCCTGCGCATTTGCATGTGCGAATAAAATAAATACTATTGCGGAAAACAATATAATCTTTCTCATGATGATAGTTTAAAAATGTTTTGATTTTGATTTCTGTTCGAAGTTGTATACGGAATGCGGCTATTACTTAAAATACCCGACGAAAAGCCTTTCAAAATCGTCAAACTGTTTTTTATCATTAAATTTTATTGCAATTCTTACCAGGACATCCCGGGCGGCTGATATCGAAAATGGGGAATATGGTTAACAGGTTTTTTTTAGTTCAGGTATGAACTAATGAGCAGTACCGTTGCCAGTATAAGAAGAAAGATTGAAAGAGCCAGAAAAATAAAGGGAACCCATTTCGTCTTTGATTTTGCTCTCATGGGCAATGATTTCAGGCCAAAGTTGAGGACTTAAAAAAAGCGCCTATTGATTTACTCGACGAACACCCGCTTAAAATCGTTAAAAACAGATCAGACTGCCTGGGGTACCCAGCTGACGGTAGCTTGTAGCTTGTTTGAGATTTCCTGCTGAAAATGAAGATGTACATTAATTTTACTTGCCAGGTCTGCGGCAATCTGAAGACCCAGGCCGGATATGTTACTATCCACATGTGAATCTGTCAACCGACTATTGAGGGCACCGGCAATTTCCTTTTCTGTAAAATTCGTTATCAATATCGACTGACCAGAAACATCAATATTCACAGGTTTCGTTTTATCACCATACCGGACGGCATTTTGCAACAGATTCCTGAATATGACAGTTAGAAAATTTTCATCGGATGACTGAATAAAATTTTCGGGAACACGGTTTTCAATCATCAGGCCCTCGTTTTCATACTGATTTTTCACCAGGCTGATTTCCCGATCGATCAGAGGTTTAATTTTTACAGGAACGAATTGCGGATTAAAACTTTGCATCTGACTTTTACTCCAGATCAAAAGATCCTCCATGGTTTCCAATACATTTTCTGAGGCTTTTTTTAATCGCTCAGCATGTTGCTTTCCGGCTTCTTCGGGCAAAATTTCGGAATTTTCCTTTTGTAATTGCAGGAGTTGCACAATTTTACTTATTGGCGAACGGAGGTCATGGCCAATGATGCCAAATAGTCTGGCCTTGGTTTCATTGGCTTCTGTCAGATGCTGATTGATCTGGTCCAGCCGTTCATTTTTCTCATTGAGTGTCTGGTTGAGTCTTTCCTTGCTCCGGTAATTAAAGTATAATAGAAGTGAGATTACCCCCAATGCTGCCAAACCGAGAATCAGGAGTTGGCGTTGACGGGAAGCGTTTTGCAATTCGAGCAAACGGAGCCTGTTTTCCTTATCCAATGACTGGATCTGCTGTTCTTTTTCGTTGGTCTGGTAATGAGTTTCAAGATCTGCAAATGTTCTGGATAATTTTTCTTTTGTAAGACTATCCTGTAAGTTGACATATTCCTCAAAATACTGCAGGCTTGCCCTGGTATTACCGTTCCCTTTCTCATCCAGCGCCATGTATTTCAGAATATTCGCATATAGTTCTTTGCTGAATTGTTTTGCAACCGGCATGGCTGCTGTTAATACTTCAATGGACTGGTCAAATTTTCCCGTTTCTTCCAGGTATCTGCCCCTTACCATTTGCATTTGAAAAGTAAGTAATGGTGAATTTATGCGGGTCACAACGGAATCTGCTTTTTTCAAAAAGGGTAAAGCTTTTTCGTACTGCTTCTTATTAATATAATATATCGCAATATTTAAATCCGAGGACACTACTTCCGAAGGAAACATAGGATTCTTCCTGGTTTCTGTTTCAAGTCTGGCGTCGTAGTACAAAGCAGAATCAATATTTCCGGAGGTGGTATAGGCTTCCACAAATGAACTTAAAAGACGGTTGCCCACATTCGGCGACACGGATGCAAACCGTTCTCCCTTGCGAAGGGCATCCAGGCTTTTATCCACCATTTCGGTGTTCAGATACAATTTTGAAAGCATATCACACTGAATGGCATAATCAAATTTCTTTTTTGCGTTCTGCGTGGTATCAACCTCTTTCTCCCGCAGCTCGATACTCTTGATAAAATAATCCTGTGCCGTGCTGTAATAGGATTTTTGCTGGTAATAGTTTCCCAGTGCATAATACAGATCCTGCAGGAGAGCGACATTGTGCGTTGTGTCTGCAATCGACTGCAGAATAATTTTACAGGATTCCACTTTGTCGGCCTGCTGTAACTGAAAATTGACAGGAATGAGGGCTACACAGGCTTTGGTGATCTGCTGGGTGTTATGTACTTTTTGGGCATAGTCCAGGCTTTGGTAAAAATAATACTGTGCACTGTCGAATTTAACCTGGTAATAGTTTCCGATGGCGATGTAAAAAAGGAATTTTGAGCGATTTGTATATTCTTCCGGTTTCAGCATTTGCAAACCTTTGAAGGCGGTCTGTTGTAATTTTACATAAGTATCTGCGGCACCAGTGCTGTTTAGACGGAGCGATTCACAGGAATCTATCAGGGCGTTTATCTTTTCTTCGTAGCCGGGCAGTTTATTTAAATCCGGTTCCTGGGCACATAATATGCCGGAGTAAATCATCAAAAAAGCAATGCGTATTATACAATGAAAAAGGATTTTCATACGATCAATTGATTTAGAATTTTCCGATGAGAGAATTCTTATATAATTTACCTAATGGCAACTCAGTTGTTAATATGTAAATTTTATTTTGCCTGACCTCTGTTATTTTGTCCAGGTTCACAATATAACTCCGGTGAATTCGTACAAATTTCCTTGCGGGCATTTTTTCGAGCATGTTTATTAATGGGGCCAATACTAAATACTGTTTACCTGCGAGTATTATCCGGGTATAGTCTTTCATAGCCTCCAGGTACAAGATATCATGAAGACGCAGTCGGTGCTTTTCATAGCCCTGTTTGATAATAATATAATCTGTTTCCTGCTCTTTGTCGAAGGCGAACGCTTTATCGCGCAATTGAAAAAAATCCTTCAGCCTGGTGGCGCAACGTGCGAACCGTTCAGCAGATAAAGGCTTTGTCAGATAGTCAAATGCCTCCATCTCATAACTGTCCACGGCATATTCAGGATGAGATGTGATGAATACAGGAACGATCGATTTGTTCCGGGATATTTTGACCAGCTCCAGACCGCTGATATCAGGCATTTCGATATCAACAAAAATAACGTCAGGATGGAGTCTGTTTATCAGTTCAGCAGCCTGCAAAGGGTGAGGACAGGAGGCAACCAATTTAAAAAACGGAAATTTCTTAATCTCACATTCAATGGCCAGACGGTCAATTTCATCGTCGTCAACGATCAGGCATTTCAGTGAGTCGGCCATATGCTGGAAGCAGGTAAGGTTTCCAAATCTAATGAAATTGAAGGAGATTTGGAAAGGACGTAATATTCTTTTCAGTTTTTTTGGTCGATTTTTTAAGGATGTTTGACGATTAATTGCCGGGTTATTGAAATAGCAGGGGAACTTCGATATTTTGGAATATACATTTATACTAAGGGAAGTTGTTTTATAAAATGAAGAAGATATTAATCATCGTATCGTTCGTGATTTGCCAGACTCATTTTAATATGACTTTGGCGCAACAAACTTCCGTTCTTAAGAATTCAAAAACGACTTCACCTTTTGATGCGATCCGCTCCGGCAGTTCAGAAGAACTGAATAAGGCATTGACGAATGGGGCAGATGCAAATGATTCGCTGACGGGTTATTCGGCACTGATGTTCGCGGCGCTGGATGGAACCGTAGACCAAATGTCGATACTGATCAGTCATGGCGCCAATGTAAATTATCAGAACGCAGACAGTATCACAGCTTTATGGCTTTCTGTGCCCGATATTGATAAGATAAAGCTCCTGCTGGATCATGGTGCAGACATCCATCATAAAATTGATGGATATGGCATTCTGGTCAAACTGAGCATGATACCTGGAACAACAGATATTTTTCAATTTCTTATGAAAAGGGGAGCAGACCCACTCCACAGCAGCCAGGATAATCTTTTATTATATAATGCTGCGTCAACAGGAGATACTACGTTGTTGGGATTTCTCCTTCGTTTGGAATTTAAAGTAAACGATACGACCAGTTTTGGCGAAGTTCCCCTTAACGCAGCACTTCAGTTTCGTACACCGGCAACATTAAAAATGCTGGTGGAGCATGGAGCAAATGTCAATTACCAGAACCTGCACGAACCGAACCTGCCAGCTTTGATCGGATTTACACCGCTCATGAATGCTGCTATTGCGAATGACAGGGAGTCGTTGCTTTTTCTGCTGGATCATGGCGCCGATCCAAATTTGCGTAGTAAAAGCGGTTCAACCGCATTGATGTTATTGCAGCAGTCAGATTCCGATGATCCGGAAATGACAGAGGCGCTGATCAAACACGGAGCAAGGGTGGGAGATAAGCAACCGGACGGATCCGATGCCTTATATTTTGCAAAGCAAAAAGGAAATACACCTACAGTAGCCTTACTACAAAAATATCTGCAGAAATGAAAAAGCGCTCAATTCTCACCATTTCGATACTGGCAGTATTAATTATTTTGATGAACCTGTTCGTGAGCTGGAAGAACATACCTGTCGGCGTAAGCGATTCGGATATCCGTCAGTCAGTAAGCAAAAGTTTTCTGATACTGGAAAAAAGCGGATACCTGTTTACCGAGCGCAGTCGTTTAAAATGTGCGGGCTGTCACCACACAACATTAACGTCGATGGTCGCTGCGTCAGCAAGGGAAAAGGGAATACCGGTGATCGATTCATTTTCAAACAAGAGGGTGGAGGCGATGATCAGGAATTTAAAATTTGCCAGCAACCCGAACCTGATCGACCAGTTCCTGACGGTTAATTTCAATGCACCTTATACATTGCTCGGCCTGTATGCGGAAAATTATCCTCCGGGTATTATTACAGATATCTCTGTCGATTATACGATAAGCCAGTCGAAGCCCGATGGCAGTTTTCTGACAGAATCAGGAAGGGTGCCTTTGGAATCGGGCGATATCCATTGTGCTGCTTTCTCTATACGTGCGATACAACTTTATGCTTCAGCTTCTAAGAAAAATCTTGTGGATGCATTGGTGAGGACAACCCGTCGCTGGCTCGAAGCGCAAAATCCTGATCAGCAGCAGGAGATCGTATTTCAGTTGCTAGGTATGCACTGGTGTGGAAGCAGCCATGATCTAAAACTTCCCGTAGCGCAGAAATTGCTTGCTACGCAGCATGCAGATGGCGGATGGTCTCAATTAACCACACTCGGATCAGACGCCTATGCAACGGGTCAGGCCCTGTATGCGCTCTGTGAGAGCGGAATGGTGAAACCATCGGATGAAGTTTATCAAAGAGGCTTAAGTTATCTGTTAAAAACGCAGGAGTCTTCGGGTGTCTGGTATGTACAGACCCGGTCCTACGGCATACAACCATTTTTCTCGAGCAGTTTTCCGCCAAATGATGAAAGCCAATTCATCTCTGCAGCCGCCACCAATTGGGCAGATCTGGCATTACTTGAAGCGTTGCCGGATAAAGTGAAATAGAACTTAGTCATGAAAAAAAGGGAATTGATAGCGGTGCTCATACTTGCTATTGCCGGATTTTCTTCATCACTGACAGATAAAAGGAAAGATCTCTCTGGTGCCGTTTCCAGGATCGCACAATTATATATTAACCGCGTGAACTTGCTGGATTCCTTCCTGCAAACTTATCCACGTTATTTTTATGACAGCAGCTTCGCAGTCCGGGAGCAGAAGTATGAACAGCTGTCTTTTTATTTCAGACAGTGCGCCGGTTTTATCATCTATTTTGAACCAAAACTCTATTACAGCAGATTGACAGGTCCCTTTCAGTTTCATGAAAATGAAAAAAAGGGCTTTTATAAAGGATTGGCGGAAGCCTGGTTATTCCAGGGTCCTATTGGAAATGAGCCGGACAGCCTGTTGCTAAAATATTTTACCAAACAGGACAGTCTGGACCAGGAGGAATTTATCGTTGATGCAACTACTAAATATCGTACAGCGCTCAGGGATTGTAATTATGCAAGGCATCTCGGGGGTATGAATGAATCGATGCTTTTTGATGCACTTCGCATAGAGATATTCCGCATCAGTACAATCGATATTGCCAACAGCGATTTTATTATTGAAGAAGCGGCTTTTCCGGGTCTGAATGGTTCGATGGACAGCTGGTTATCGTTTACAGGGGAACTCGTCAGGGAATTACCCGCTTCACAGATTGAATTAAAAAAGCAATGGGAAATTTTATATGCCGGGACGAGGCAATATTTAGATGTCCATAAAGACTTCTATTCTTTTAACCGCATGTATTTTATAAGAAATTACCTTATCCCATTGTCAGAATATTTATACGATATGCAAGTCGCATTCGAGGTTCCATTTCTCAGGAAAAATTCGGCACTTAAATCAAATGCCAGGTATATCTATGATAAGGATATATTCAATGCCGATTATTTTGCACCAGACAAAGAAGCTTACTATTCTCCCGAAAAAGCGAAGCTTGGGGAACTGTTGTTCTTCGACCCGGTTTTATCTGATAACAATCAGAGAGCCTGTGCTTCCTGTCATAAACCTGCCATGGCATTTACGGATGGTAAAACAAAAAGTACGGCGTTTGCCTTCGATACATTGCCGCGAAATGCACCTACCGTTATCAATTCGGGCTTTCAGAACAGGCTGTTTTGGGATCTTCGTGCCGGCTCACTGGAAGATCAACTGGATTCTGTTGTTAATAACGTAAGAGAACTGCATAGTTCCTTTTACAGAGTGATCGACAGACTAAACGCAAGTCCTGAATACGTAAGACTTTTTCATAACGCATTTCCAAACACAAAAAAAACGGGTATTACGCGTGCGTATGTGAAGTATGCAATCGGTGTTTATGAGAGATCTTTGACAGGACTGAATACCCGTTTCGATCAATATATGCAGGGAGTCGCAGGTAAACTAAGCGAAGAAGAGATCAAAGGGTTCAATGTGTATATGGGGAAGGCAAAATGCGGAGTGTGCCATTTTGCGCCTTTGTTCAATGGGTCTCTTCCGCCGTTTTATGATGTTTCAGATAATCATTCAATCGGAGTACCTGTCCGGGATTCAATGACGAAATATATCATAGATCCGGATCTTGGTTTGATGAAAATAAACTTCAATGAATATGCACGGTTTTCATTCAAAACGCCCACCGTTCGCAATATCGCACTTACATCACCATATATGCATAACGGTCTGTTTAAAACCCTGGAACAGGTGGTCGATTTTTATGATCATGCTGCAGGAAATAAGTTCACAAAAGACATGCGACCAGATATGACTGGTCTGCCTTTTTTTACCATATTACCGGTTGAACTTAAACTCACCGACAATGAGAAAAAGGAACTTGTTTCTTTTTTGAAAACACTTTCGGATACCAGTTCATCCGCAAAAGTGCCGGTACAATTGCCCGGATTTAAGCCACCTTACACCAAACTTAATGACAGGGTTATTGGCGGTGCTTATTAAAAAATTTTAGTGTAGTGGTAAATTACGATACTGTAAGAATACTTTTGCTTTGATCCAACGCTAACTTTTTCCATACTTTTTATGAGTCTAGCAAGATATGCAGTGTTCGTGTTTCTACCCGATTTACCTGAGTTACTGCCGGAAACCGCAAGTAGATCAAAAGGTATGTCAAATGTTCAAAAGTACCTTAAATTGGATTTTAAACTCACTTCTGTGGCCAAATATCCAGGCGTAAAACATTTTAA
>DHWT01000100.1 GCA_002413325.1 Chitinophagaceae bacterium UBA5175
CGAAACAGTCCCGCCCGGCATTCGGCCCGTTCCCATCAGCAGACCAGTCGCAGGCGGCGGTTTATCAGAAAACCTTTATGGCCGCCATTACAAATACCGAACGCTTCAATTCAAAATTTCAGAACACGACGAATTTCTACACGGCCTATACCAATTATACAAACCCGACTTTCAGAAACTATGAATTCCGGAGTGAACCACATTTCGGCGGCAGAACGGACTTTAATTATACTACGGATTTGTTACACCTGAGTTTTGGAGGTGAAGCACAGAAAGGATTTTTCCAGACCCAGGATTACGGGAATGTGAACGGGGCTCCCGATACCCTGCAAACCAGCGATAATATCAATACCTGGACCTATACCCTGTTCGCACAGGCGGATTTGTTTTTTGGTGAAGGTTGGCAGGCTTCATTCGGACTTAGTTATAACGAGTCTTTCATTGGCATTCACCGGGTTTCTGATCCCGGCTCTCTGCCCAGGAATAAAACATTCAGCAATGAACTCGCTCCCCGTTTTGCCATTTCGAAAAAGATCACACCGGATATATTAGCCTATGCCAGCATATCCAAAGGATTTTCACCACCTACCGTATCGGAAGTCCTGCCTTCCACCGGCAGTATCAACACCGATTTGCAGCCGGAAAACGGGATCAGTTATGAAGCCGGATTGAAAAGCAGCTTTTTCAACAGACGATTATACCTTGAAGTGATCGGATTTTATTTTGAACTGCAGCAGGCCATTGTGGTACGAAAGGATTCCAGCAACGCCGATTATTATACGAATGCCGGATCCACCACACAAAAAGGAATTGAATCGCAGTTGTCTTACCAGCTGCTGCCTTCAGCCATGGGTCTGGTCTCCAGTGCGCGAATCTGGACATCTTATACGCTCGATCATTTCACGTACGGAGATTTTAAAAAAGACAATACCAGTTATGATGGCAATCACCTGCCCGGCGTGGCCAACAATACGTTCACAGGAGGTGTGGATCTGAACAGCAGGCCCGGTATTTTTCTGCACCTCACTTATTATTACAGTGATAAAATGCCGCTGAATGATGCCAATACAGCTTATGCCGCTTCTTACCAGCTGCTCGGCGGAAGGATCGGTTATGCGACAACGGTTAAAAAATTAAACGTTTCCTTTTATACCGGTGTTGACAATGCCCTCAATGCGAAGTACAGTTTGGGTAATGATATCAATGCGGCCGGAGGAAGATATTATAATGCAGCACCTACGGCCAATTATTTTGCCGGAATCAGCATCAACTATAACAAGCCGGTTAAAAAATAAATTTTCGGCATTCTTTTCAAACTCTCCATTACATTTGCACCATCTGGTCCCCGCATAGCGGGGTTAAAAGGGAAGTCCGGTGTAAAACCGGCGCTATCCCCGTAGCTGTGAGTTTCATTCGTAAGCCAACCGGCGAACGGGAATTGTTTACACTGCAGCCACTGTCAGCCAATCGGCCGATGGGAAGGCAGTAAACAGGAAACAAGCCAGAAGACCTGCCGGATACATTACTTATCACTGAGCTTTCGGGTGAAAAGCCGGAGATGCAGGATACTGCCTTCATATGGTGGCAGTTCTTACATTTCTACTTATTTCATTGATTCGAAAGCTTATTCTTCCAAACAACCCAATTAAAACGAAGAATGAGCATGAAAAAGTTTTTTTTCTCCTTACTTGCCCTGGCCCTGGCAGGAAAGGCCCTAGCGCAACATGATTCCCGGCGCGAACCAGCTGATTCCGTAAAAATCAAAGACCTGAACCCGGTTGTTGTGACTGCTTCC
The DNA here is from genome assembly GCA_002413325.1 of Chitinophagaceae bacterium UBA5175. Lineage (GTDB taxonomy): Bacteria > Bacteroidota > Bacteroidia > Chitinophagales > Chitinophagaceae > Puia. The sequence continues at coordinate 1,796 of DHWT01000100.1, forward strand.
AAATCGGACATTAAGCAGTCCCAGACCGGCAAGATCGTGACCGTGCTGGATGCTGAAGCGATCCGTCAGAATGCCGGACGCACCCTGCCGGAATTGCTGAACATGCAGGCCGGCTTCATGATGGTCGGCAGCAACAATTCCCCGGGTACCAACGTGGAAAATTATTTTCGCGGGGCTCCTTCCGGAAACCTGCTGATTGTAATCGACGGTGTACCCGTAACAGATCCTTCCCAGATCAGCAACAGTTTTGACCTCAACAGCATTCCGCTCGAACAGATTGAACGTATAGAAATCCTGAGGGGTGGCCAGTCAACTATCTGGGGCAGCGATGCCGTTGCCGGCGTTGTGCAGATTTTTTTAAAGGAGGCCGCCAAAAAACCACTGGCCGTACACGGAACATTCAGCTATGGAACCTATAATACGTTGCGCACCGGAGTGGGTGCAGACGGAAGCATCAATAAGTTTTCATATCGCCTGCAGTACAATTACCAGAAAAGCAAAGGATTTTCATCTGCTTACGACAGCCTGGGTAATAAAGGATTCGACCCCGACGGGTTCTCACAAAATAACCTGGAAGCAGAATTGAAATATTCGTTTTCCAAATATTTCAGTGTAAAATTACTCGGTACCCTGAGCGACTATCATTACGACCTGGATGAGAGTGCCTATACCGACGACCGGGACTATACCGGAAAGAATAAAAATAATCTCGGAATACTGACCCTGAATTATCACCGGAACCGGTTCAGCTGGAATACCAGTGTCAGTTATCAAAAAGCGGAGCGGGGATTTACCGACGACAGCATGTATATATCCAGTCCTTATGCCTATTATTCGAACGGGGAATATAATGCCGCCAATTTTACTTTAGAATCTTATATCAATTATCAGTTTAGAAAAAATATGCAGCTGGTCGGCGGCCTCCTGTATATGCATCAGAAAACCGATCAGCATGATATCAGCCTGGGAAGTTATGGCAACTATTCGGAAACCCTGGGCAGCGACAGTGCGTTTATTAATCAATATGCCGCATATGCTTCCTTCCTGGTCACCAACCTGTCGGGATTTGATTTTGAAGCCGGTATCCGGGCCAACCGTCATTCCATTTATGGAAATAATTTCACTTATACCATCAATCCTTCCTTCCATGTCAGCAGCAGTCTGAAGGCTTTTTTGAATATTTCTTCTGCCTATAAGATACCCTCCCTGTACCAGCTTTTCAGCGAATATGGAAACCAGTCGCTGAAACCGGAAAGCAGTACCACCTGGGAACTGGGTGCACAGGCGGAGACCGGGGGTGGATCGATGATACGGGTTGCAGGATTTATCAGGGACACAAAGGACCTTATTATTTTTTATACGGATCCGGTAACCTATTCTTCAAAATATGTTAACCAGGATTCCCAGCATGACTACGGATTTGAAGTGGAGGCTGATATCCGGTTTGGCAAGGCCTTTTACTGGATCAATAACCTGAGTTATGTAGATGGCCAGGGAGTGGAAGGGAATCTGAAAACCTATAATCTGTACAGACGCCCGAAATTCATAGCGAACACCCGTCTGAACTGGCAGCCAACAGCCCGGCTCCTGCTGGCCCCCGCCCTGAGATTTGTCGGGACGCGCCAGCCCGGTCCCTTTGATATCGGACCAAACCCCATGCCCTCTTACTATAACCTTGATTTTTTCAGTTCTTACCAGTTGAAGCAGGCCCGGCTATTTGCCAGTTTTCAGAATATCACCAACCAGCAATACTTTGATATTTACGGCTATAACTGCAAACGGTTCAATATGATGGTGGGGGTGGACCTGAGTTTGTAACGGGATTCAAATATATTTGAGGCCGGGAAAACCCGGTTTTCATCTTTAAAATCAAACCATGCCCGCTGGATTTAACGAGGTGCTGACGGTGACCTTTACCCTGTTTGCCGTAATTGATATTGTCGGTTCAATTCCCCTGCTTTTATCGCTGAAGAAAAAAATGGGAGGAATACATGAAGTGAAGGCCACGCTGATTTCGGGGGGGCTGATGATCCTTTTTTTATACCTGGGAGAACCTTTTCTGCATATTCTGGGCGTTGAAACCCATTCTTTTGCAGTAGCCGGGTCCATCGTGATCTTTATCCTGGGCCTGGAGATGATCCTGGGAATCGAATTTTTCAAAAGTGATAAGGAATCCAAGACCACCATGATGGTGCCCATTGCATTTCCGCTGATTGCAGGTTCCGGAACCCTGACCACCATTATCTCCCTGAAAGCGAATTATGAAGAAAGCCTGTTGTTAATTGCCATCCTGATCAACCTGGTGATCGTCTATATCGTATTAAAATCCCTCAATTTCATAGAGCGGATTTTAGGTCCTGCCGGAATGGTTGCTATACGTAAATTTTTTGGCGTAATATTGCTGGCCATTGCCGTAAAAATCTTTAGCAGCAATGTGCCCGGGTTAATCAAATAGGCCTCGTCGTACAATGGATAGTATAAGAGTTTCCGAAGCTCCAGATCCAGGTTCGATTCCTGGCGAGGCCACCACTCCGCTTACCGTATCAGATCCCTTACCCCCAGATATATTAAACCCCTGGCAGGACGGGTTTTAAATATATTTTATATTTTGAATTTTACTTATATTTAGTATGCTGCAGTCCATTACTTCGAGTTCCTGATCTGATCGGATTTTTTTGAATCTCCCCTTAGAATTCCATTGATTTTCCTCCTTCTGAAAATGATGGCCGCTATTCATGGTTTTATTATTCCTCACCGTAAAACTATTAACATGAAACCTCTTTTTACAACCACATTGCTGATTTAATTGCCTGCAACAATGCTGAAAAAAAAGACTCCGTTCTCGTGCCGGGCGCATACAGCATGTTATCCCAATCAATAAAAACCAGTACGACCGACACCACATACCGTTCGCTGAAACAGCTGAAGATTTATACAGGAGAATATATGATGTATGCTAATTTCAACCCGCAGGATTCAGTAAGCAGTTTCGGTATTGGCTCATACAGTGCTGATAAGGATACGGTAACAGAGAATATTATATACAACGCTTCTGACAGTATAAAGAATGACAGTACCATCAGGTTTAAATTAATTATTTCAAAAACTGATTCCGGTTACAAACAGATAATACCCGATATGCAGGCAATGAGCCAGAAAATCACACTTACAGAAGAATACAAGACTGTTGGAACGGGCACCCGGACTCCTTTGGACGGAGTTTGGAAGGAATCAAAGACATTTTATGTAAAAGGAAAGGACACTACAAAGTACAATACAACTCAATTTAAAGCCTATTATGGTAACCATTTTATATGGGGACATACTTACTCTGATTCTGCTAAAAGAAACCATACCGGAATCGGGTTCGGGAAATTTGAAATGATGGGAACCAATAAATTAAAAGAGTCTGTTAGTGCTTCCAGCTATTACCAGGACAGGGGTCATGATATTGATATTGATCTTGAAATGAATGGGAATGATGAATTCAAACAAACCATCAGTTATCAAAACGGCGGCAAAGCCATTGAGATATACCAGCGTCTTAAATAAAAGTGGCCCCATCAGCCCCTGGTATAGTTCAGCCAGCCTTTATACAATTCAAACCAGCCGGTACAAACAAGGCTTACCAGCAAACAAATAAAAAAATGATGCAGCCCGATGCCGGTCAGCTGAAATATATTCCTGATGGGCGTGATGAAAAGAATGGATATAAGAAAAATAACAGAAATGGAAAGCGTATAGGGAACCAGGGAATTTTTATACCGCATCGTTTTATTCAGCGTTTCCTCAAAAGAGCGGTTACATAAAGTGAGAAATATATTACTCAGGATCAGGGTGGTAAATACAATGGTCCGGACGAAATCAATGGCCAGATTGTGCATCATATAATAATAATACTGGGACAGCAGGCCGAGGGTGATAATGAATCCCTGAACGATGCTCAGCAATAATTCTTTACCGGAAAACATATTTTGTTTCGGCGGCCTGGGCGCTTTATCCATCAAATTGCTTTCAGCTGGCTCACGCTCATAAAAAATCGAACAGGTAGGTCCCATAATCAATTCCAGGAAAATAATATGTATGGGTGTAAAAATATTCGGGTATTTCCACCCGAGCAACAGGGGAAAGGATGCAGTGAATATGATGGGTATATGAATGGAAATGATGTACCGGATGGCCTTTTTCAGGTTATTATAAATCTTCCTTCCCTGTAAAATGGCATCGGAAATTTTATCCAGGTTATCGTCTGTTATAATCAGGTCGGCGGCCTGTTTTGCTATATCGGTTCCTTTATATCCCATGGCAATCCCGATATGAGATGATTTGAGGGCAGGCGCATCATTTACACCGTCCCCTGTCATCGCCACGATATCTCCGTTCGCCTTGATTGCCTCTACCAGTTTTAATTTGGCTTCGGGAAACATCCTGGAAAAAATATTCACATCGAAAACTTCCTTCTGCAACTCTTCTTCCGGCAATTGCATGATCCGGTCCCCCGTGATTCCCTTCTCAACCTGTTTCATGCCCGTCTGTTTCGCTATATTCACAGCTGTTTCCATATAGTCGCCGGTAACCATTTTTATTTTTATGCCCGCGTGGTACCATTTTTCGAATACCTGTTGAACATTTGATTTAGGCGGGTCATATAAGGCCAGTAACCCGTTAAATTCCCAGTTAAAATCATCCTGTTTTTCCGGGTATTCGCCTGTATGATTTAATGTACTGCATATACCCATTACCCGGTATCCTGAAGAAGCCATTTGCAGGACAATCGATTCCAGTTTTTGTCTGGCAGGGTCATCCAGCCTGCAGATTCTCAAAATCCTTTCCGGGGCCCCTTTTGCTGTTACCAGTAAATCACTGCCCGAGAAATATACATGTGTCATCATGGGCGGGTGACCTTCCAATGGATACTCATACACCATATTCCAGCCTGCCTGATCCCCCGGACCGGGGTTATTGCCATATAATTCCACAATAGCCTTTTCCATCGAATCAAAAGGGTCTGCCTCACTGGCCAGCCGGGCATACCGCAGCAACTTCCTGTTTTTAACGGTTTGCTGATTAAGCAGATCATCCATTTGATCTGTTTCAAAATCGTATAATTTCCTCACCTGCATTTTATTTTCAGTAATCGTTCCGGTTTTATCCAGGCAAATTACACTGACCGCCCCCAGGTTTTCAACGGTTTGCGGTTGCCGGGTGATAATACCCAGCCGGGCCATACGGGAAGTTCCCAATGCCATAAAGGAAGAAAAGGCCACAGGTATTTCTTCGGGCACTGCTGACATGGCCAGCGTCAGACCCAATAATAAACTTTGTATGACGTCGCCGCTATGCAAAAAATTGATCAGCCAGATGATGGCGAATGCAATAAAACCAAAACCCGCCATGATTTTTACAAAACGGCCGATCTGGTTCTGTAACAGGGTTTTTGAACTTTGAATACTACTGATCGATTTTCCCAGTTTACCCAGTCTGGTATCGTTGCCCGTTGCCGTTACCGAAGCATACCCCATTCCTGAATTGATGGTAGTACCCTGGAATATCTGATTTAACCCGGCTTCCGGATTCCTGTCCACCGGAACGGACTCGCCGGTGAGTATGGATTCATTAACGGTTAAATCGTTTGCCTGTACAATAACCGCATCCGCAGGGATCCTGTTTCCTTCCTCCAGTTTCATGATATCGCCGGGCAGTAATTCTTCAGAATATATAATTTTTTCCTTCCCGTCCCGCACTACAATTACCTTAGGTTCCGTAAACTGCTTTAAAGCCAGCAGGGCCCTGGAACTTTTTACTTCCTGGTATACAGAAATGGCGGTCACAAAAAAAATAGCCACCAGCATTAAAAAGCCTTCTTTTGATTCTCCCAGAATAAAATAAATCGAACAGGCTATAAGCAGCATCAGGAACATGGGCTCCCTTATAATATCGCGGATTGTATATAAAAACCCATACCGGTGGCCATCCTTAAATACGTTTTTCCCATATCGCTTCGTCAATTGCTGCAGATCGGATTCGTTTAATCCTTTAAAATTGCCGGTATAGGAAAGGTTTACCTGCATAAACTTTCAAAATTGATTAAAAAAGACCCCCGGAAAGACATTTGTAAACTTATTTGAATTCCTGAGAACATGTCATTACAAAAATCATAAGTACAAATGATATTAGTTAATCGCAAAAGCCGGGCAATTCACTAAGTTTGGGTAAATTGAATATCATAGAACGCTTCGAAGAGAAGATGTTTTCTTAATAATTTTTATATTGCTTATATGCCTAAAATCCTGGTACCGACAGATTTTTCGACTAATTCCAAAGCTGGGATTCGTTTTGCCCTGCAGTGGTCAGCAAAACAAAAACTAACCATACAATTTATCCATTTTTTCAATACCAGGCGGCTGCCCCAATGGACGGACGCGGATTTCAAAATAAATGTGGACCGGGAAGCCGTCCATTTTACCCAAAAACTGGAAAAATTCATCAGGGCTGTTTATAAATCAACAAATACCGTTCCCGGGAAATACAGCTGCCTGGCAAAATATGGATTGTCGGCCGACATAGCGATTATGGATTACTGCAGGGACCATACTGACATTCATTTTATCTGTATATCCACCCGGGGGGCCGGGAAATTAAATAAACTGCTGGGCACCCATACCGGGAATCTGACAACCCGGTCAAAAGTGCCTGTAATTACGGTTCCTAAAAATTACAGGATGAAACCTGTAAAAGACATACTGTATGCAAGCGATTTCAGCCATTATGCGAAAGAATTAAAAAAAGTAGTTGCCTTTGCACGCCCCCTGGGAGCTAAAATACATGTATTGCATTTAAGCAGCCCGGATGAAGTAATCCCGGAGAAAAAATTGATTATAAAAGGAATCAAAGACAGCCTTCATTATGTGATAGATCTTCAGATTGAAAAAAGAAGATTCTCCCAATCCTTACTTAAGGACTTACAAAGGCAGATTTACCGGTTAAAACCATCCCTGATCATCATGTTTACAGATCAGCACAGGAATTTTTTCCAGAAGCTCCTGTTTCCGAGCAAGGTTGAACAATTATCTTTTGGCATGTCCCTTCCCCTGTTATCCTTTAAAAAAGAATGAATTAATTTTTTAGAACCCGGACATTGCTTTTAAGCTTTTAAAATGCCTTTCAGGCATTCTTACTCAAATCAGGTTCAGCCAGGCTTACGGTACTGGTTTCCCGCACGCTGATACTGTTTCAGATTCCAAATAAAGTCGGTTTATATTTTTGCATAATATATAAAGCGCTGCAGCCATTGATATCGCAGCGGGACATGCGGATCCAACACCCTGGGGAGCGGTGGCAAGCCCGAACAGGATTCCTGTTTACCAGGATCCCGATAATCCATTCATTTCCAACCAACCTGGCTTATCTATACCTATTTATGTGCAATAAAAATCGGAAGCCTGTGATCTGAAATAACTTCCTTCATAAAGCTCTTTTTAAA
>DHWT01000257.1:0-5064 GCA_002413325.1 Chitinophagaceae bacterium UBA5175
GAAATGCAAACGATATTCGGAGACGGGTCCCAGCAACAGGGTAGCGGATTACTTGAACGCTTAATGAATGCCGGCAAAAGGGTCCTGGTCGGGGAAAATTTATTTATGACGGCATTTACCAATACGGGACTGGGAAAGAAAAAAATAAGTTTTGCAGCACCTTATACAGGGAAGATAATCTGCCTGGATCTCCAACAGCTCGGCGGGACCATATTGGCGCAGAAAGACGCGTTTCTTTGCGCAGCCAAGGGAGTCAGTATCGGTATTGCTTTTCAACGTAGGCTGGGTACGGGGATTTTTGGCGGCGAAGGATTTATCATGGAGAAACTGGAAGGAGACGGCCTCGCCTTTGTTCATGCGGGTGGTTTTATCATGGAGAAGGAATTAAAACCAGGTGAAGTTTTGAAAATTGATACGGGCTGTGTGGTGGCCTATTCACCGGGAATAGATTTTGATATTGAGTTTATTCGCGGGATCCGCAATTGGATGTTTGGTGGTGAAGGCTTATTTTTTGCCGTAATGCGGGGTCCGGGTAAGGTCTGGATACAATCCCTTCCCATCAGCAGACTGGCGAGCCGGATTATCCAGTATAGTCCGCAGTTTGGTCATAGAAAGGAAGAAGGAAGCATATTAGGCGGACTTGGGAACCTGTTGGACGGAGACCGGTTTTAAATACACCGCTGTGGACTCCTTTGTTAATAGAAAAAGCCCCGAAAGTTTGAATCCAATTAACTTACGGGGCTTAACTTTTGCCAGTCCCGGCCGGGCCGGAAGAAATGAATTATCTGCGGTCAGCCAGCTTGGAGAGCAGGCGGAGAATTTCAAGGTAAAGCCATACAATTGTAACCAGCAATCCGAACGCGCCATACCATTCCATATATTTCGGTGCACCGGCTGCCACTCCTTTTTCTATCATATCAAAATCCAGTAAGAGGTTGAGCGCTGCAATAGCAACAACAAACAATGAAAAACCGATACCGAGCATGGAACCTTCATGAATGAATGCAATATCAATATGGAACATTCCCAATACAATGGACAACAGATAAAAGATGGCAATACCCGCTGTTGCTATAAAAATGACGGACCTGAATTTTTCAGTTACCCTGATAACCCTGAAGCGGTATAACAGGTACATCGCTATTACGGCTCCAAATGTCAGGAGCACGGCCTGGGTCACAATACCCGGTGCGGTTTTAGCGAATACATTATTATAGGTAGCAGAAATGGCTCCCAGAAAAACACCTTCAAACAAAGCATATACAGGCGTCAGGTAAGCGGCCCATTCCTTTTTGAAGATAACAGCCATTGCAGTTATAAAACCCAGGATTGCGGATCCCAGCATCCAGGGCATCACATTGACACCATCATAGAATGCTTTCCATGTTAAGGAAGCAGATCCCATGACAAGTAAAAACAGCAGGAAAAATTTGTTCAGCGTGCCTCTTTCAGTCATAGCGCCTGAACCGGGCAGGGTAATCGTATTCTGGAAAACATTCATCGCAGGATTACCAGATTTAAAAATAGCCATAGTTTGATTCGTTTAGGACTTGCAATTTACTAAAAAGGAAATGTATTGTAAAGGCTCCCGGTACTTAGTACAATTTTAACAATACAGAGCGTATTTCAGTGAACTTTGTCCAAGGGATGAAATGGTTGGCACCAGGGATCATGGTTGCTTCTATTTTGGGTGAATTGACCAGTAAATTTTTGCCGTAAGCCACATTGGCAGGCGGAACCCAGGTATCCCGGGTACCATGAATGAAGTAAACCGGGCAGGTAATTTTGGAGAAGTCTTTTTCCAGTAAAACCAGGTCTTTCTTCAAAAACCACAACTCTTCGTTAGCGGGCCGCATGGCGCCGGGAAGGAAATAATTCAGCGTTGTTTGATAAAGCCAGGGTCTCCATTTTTCCGGTTTTTCTTCTGAAGGATCAATAGAACCTGATATCACCACGAGCCCTGAAAAAAGCCGGGGATTGTCTGCCCCGAGTTTAATAACCAGGGTTCCGCCCAGGGAATGGCCGGCCAGGAACAAGGGTTTATGATTGGAGAGCCGCTTGAAAAGCGGGCTTATCAATAAGGATTGAATATCCAGGTGCTGGGCCTGGCCAAAATCGCTGTATCCGAAACCGGGACGATCAACCGAAACCATCCTGAATTTTTTTAGCAATGTGGAGTCTTTCATATACGCCGCAAAAGCGTCCCAGCTTCCGGGAGATCCGTGAATAAAATAGATGGTGGGTAAGGAATCACTGCCGGTCTCGGTAAAGTGTATATGTTTACCGTATGCTTTGATGGTTCCCGTGCGCAGCTCAACATGTGCCTGCCGGAATTCGGCTTTTTCATCGGCATCCGGCTTACGGAAACTCATACAACCCTGCGCGAAGAGAAGCCAGCTTAACAGGAACAGGCCTGAAAGCATGAGCATTTTCTTCATAAAACCTTTCATGGAAAATTATTTCTTTCCTTGCGGAGGCCTGTTATTCCTTGGTTGTGAAGGGGGCCTGTTATCCCTTGGTTGTGAAGGAGGTTTATTGTCTCTTGATTGAGATGGAGGTCGGTTGTCTCTTGATTGAGGTGGAGGCTGCTGCCTGTTTTCCCTACGATTTAGTGGCGACCCCTTCCTCATTTCTCTTTTTTTCCGGTCTGCCTTATCCAGCGTTTTCAGGCTGAACTGCCCGGTAAGGTCTACGTTGACCAGTTCTTCCTTCGGTTTTCCGGTATTCACTTCAATGGCACCGAGGTCGTCGGGTATGATGTTCTGCTGGTTGAGTTTCTTAATTTGTTTGACCCTTTCAATTAAAAGCGGGTATTGTTTATTGCTGTCCGGCAGTACATACCACATCAGGTTTTTGAAAATATCCTTTTTGATCAGCAGGGCCGTTCCTTTGGCCACCTGCAGGGTGTCGGCATTATCAGGGAACTGCTGCAGGGCATCCAGGTAGGTATCCAGTTCGTAGTTCAGGCAGCATTTTAACCGGCCGCACTGACCACTTAGTTTACTTTGGTTGATGGAAAGATTTTGGTAACGGGCAGCGGTCGTATTTACCGATTTGAAATCTGTAAGCCAGGTTGAACAGCAGAGTTCACGTCCGCAGCTGCCTACGCCGCCCACTTTTCCTGCTTCCTGTCTGGCCCCGATCTGGCGCATTTCCACTTTCACGCGGAATTCAGAAGCGAATATTTTAATGAGTTCACGGAAATCCACCCGGTCGTCTGCAATGTAATAGAATGTGGCTTTGCGTCCGTCTGCCTGAATTTCCACCTGGGATACTTTCATATCCAGCCTTAACTGGCGGGAGATGGCACGCGAACGGATTACGGCTTCCTGTTCACGGGCCTTATTTTGTTTGAGCAGATCCAGGTCCCGGTCAGAAGCGCGGCGAAGCACTTTTTTCATATCCGGATGAAACTCCTCCACACTTTTTTTCTTCATCTGTATCCTGACCAGCTCTCCGGTTAAGCTTACCGAACCAACATCAAAACCGCTTACACCTTCCACACTCACCATATCTCCTTTTTCAAAGATCTGTGTTGTTGTATTCCGATAAAAATCCTTCCGGCTACCCTGATTAAAACTTATTTCCATTACCCGGCATTCTGATGCGGGATCATGTATGGGAAGGTTTGAGAGCCAGTCAAATACATTCATCCTGTTGCAACTACCTGTACCGCAGCTTCCATGGCTTTGGCATCCACCCGGCTTGCCATCGGCCGTGCCACAATTAGAACATCCCATATATATATAAATTAACCAGCAGTTGACAAATATACTAAGTTCCTAGATCACCACCGCCTCTTCCCCGGTTGCCAGGATATGATAAAGGCGGATGGTCAGCGCATGAAATAGCATTTTTGCATGCGCGTTGCGTTCAATGTAATAAACCGATTTATTGAGCTGCTCTACGATGGCCTGCTGTGCAGCCAGGTCTGCAGTTTTATTCAACCGCAACGCAAAATCTCTTTCTGCATCAGGTAAATCTGCGAGGGCTCCGTCGGACATGCGCAGGCGGATGGCCTCTTCCAGCAGGTGTATGAAATACTGCAGGAATTGCTTCTGTTTTTCACGGCCTGCTTTGCTGATTTCTTCCACCCATTTTACCTGGGCCATCGGACCCGTTTTCAAAATGGCGTTTAGCCATTCCCGTAATAAACCCAGCCAGTCGTCCTGCCCGTGTTGCAACTGCCTTAGTGCTTCACGGTAATTTTGTTCACTTACCACGGCCAGCTGCCTTGCCTGTTCCGGTGCAACTCCGGCCCTTGATACCAGCGCATCCCGGATGTCCGTAAGGGAAGGCCTGGGCAGGCGAATAACCTGCATCCGGGAAAGGATGGTAGGCAGTACCTGGGCTTCTTCTTCTGTAACCAGTATGAATAAAGTATCCGGAGGGGGCTCTTCAATCAGTTTCAATAATTTATTTCCTTCGTTGCGCAGGTATTCCGGCATCCACATGATGAGGATCTTGTATCCGCTTTCAAAACTTTTCAGGCTGAGTTTGCGGTTAATCTCATTACATTCATGTGCAGTTATATTGCCCTGTTTATTATCGGCCTGGATAAATTGCAGCCAGTCAAAAATGGTACCATACGGAAACTGGGAAATGAATTCACGCCATTCTGTTATGAAGTCTGCACTGATCGGTTTATCGCCTGTTTTGCGCGAAATAACCGGGTACACATAATGGATATCCGGATGAATCAGCTGCGCGGCTTTGATACAGGAAGGACATGAATTACAGCTTTCTGCCGGGAAATTTGTTTTTGATTCTCCTGCCGAAACGCGCTCACACACGAGGAACTGTGCAAAAGCCAGGGCCAGGGGCAATCCCCCTGCCCCTTCCGGCGCATTCAGGAGCAGCGCATGACTTAGCCGGTTATGCTCAACCAGGTTGCGAAGCTTTGCTTTGATTTCCTGCTGACCAATCACCTCACTGAATAACATCCTGTGGGCAGTATTAATTGAGGTGAGATGTGATCTCATCACTCATCGGGGTGACTTTACTGGGGAATACTGCAATCAGTTTCCCGTTTTCATCAATCAGGAATTTGGTGAAATTCCATTT
>DHWT01000257.1:5435-5665 GCA_002413325.1 Chitinophagaceae bacterium UBA5175
GGGAACGTAACCCCGTAATTCTTTTTGCAAAACTCACTGATCTCCGGGTTGGTGCCGGGTTCCTGTCCTCCGAAATCATTTGCCGGGAAACCGATAATCACCAGTTTGTCCTTATACTTATCATAGAGTTTTTCCAGGTCGGCATATTGGGGAGTAAAACCACATTTTGAAGCTGTATTTACGATGAGCAGTTTTTTCCCTTTATATGCTGAAAGGTCAATGGTTCCGCC
>DHWT01000257.1:5898-6036 GCA_002413325.1 Chitinophagaceae bacterium UBA5175
ATGCTGAAAGGTCAATGGTTCCGCCATTCAGGGCAGGCACCTTAAAATCGTAAACACTCATGTGAATCATAAATAAGAATGGAATGATCAGTAATCGTAACATAATATATATGTATTAAAGTATAATTAATGTTTGAC